>JADGQE010000020.1 GCA_017882055.1 Thermoflexales bacterium | reverse complement strand
ACGCGCGAAACATCATCCGGCGTGGCGATCCGTCGCAGCGGAATCTGGCTGATGAGTTTCTCCTGCCGATCGGGCGTCATCTTCTCACGCTCTTTGGGCGTGAGGATCGTCGTCGGCGCAATGGCATTCACCAGAATACCATCGGGGCCGAGTTCTTTGGCCAGGGCGCGCGTCAACCCGATTAACCCCGCTTTGGCCGCGCTGTAATGGGCCAACTTCGCGCCGCCGACCAGGCCGGTGCGCGAGGCAATGTTGACAATGCGGCCCCATTTCTCCTGTTTCATGTGCGGCGCGACCAGGCCGGTTAAATGAAATGCGCCGGTCAACGTCGTGGCCAGCATATGCTCCCACTGCTCGATCGTCATTTGCTCGATGGATACGCCGCCTTCAAAAGCGACCGCGCCGTTGATCACCACATCAATTCCCCCCCACTCTGCATTGACCTCATTAATCATGCGCTGAAGCGAGGCCCGATCGGCCAGGTCGGCCGATACCGTCATGGCCTCGCCGCCCATACCCTCGATGGTTTGAGCGACCAGCTCGGCCGCCTCTTCGCCCGATCGATAATGCACCACGACGCGCGCCTCCTCACGGCCAAAATCGATCGCCATCTCGCGGCCCAGCCCGCCGCTCGCGCCAGTGATCAGCACCACTTTGCCGGCTAATTCGAGGTCCATTTTTCCTCCTCATGCCAATCCATCGGGCCTGTCCACCACCTTCAAGAGGATTATAGGCGATTCAGTGTGTAAGTCAACCGAATCAAACCAGATTTCAATTGACGGCGCAATGAATCATGCTAGAATTCAAACATTCCATTTCGGCTTCAACATGGATTTGCATGCAGACTCGTGATTCTTCTTCAAAGGATCGGTTGCGTAAAATCTTAGGCGGCAGTGGCAGTGAAGCCGCTGCGCTGCCTGCCCCCATCCCTGAATCGAAAACACAGACACCGCGTTGTAAGGAATAAAAAAGCGGCGCTTCTTGATAGAAGCGCCGCTATGTAGATGGTGCCCGCGAGAGGACTCGAACCTCCACGCCTTGCGGCACAGGCCCTCAACCTGCTGCGTATGCCAGTTCCGCCACGCGGGCATTACGAAGGGTATTATAACCAGATCGAATCACTTGTCAATTCACACGGCTTCGACATTCTTCAAATCCGGGAAGAACTGCCTGACCGTGCCTTCGACCCAACCATGCAGCGTGGTCGGCGAAAGCGGACACCCCAGGCACGCACCCGACAATTTGACCTTGAGCGTCTCACCATCGTAACTGACCATCTGGACGGAACCGCCGTGGTAATAATCGATGTACGCGCTGATCGATTCGATCAAAGCACGCACGCGCTCCTCGTCCGTCGCTTCGATGGGCACGTTGTTCATGTTCGGCCTGGCTCCCGTCAACGGCGTCAACATCGTCTAACCTCCTGATCAAACTCCAATATGAGTGGACGTCACTGCTTTTATTGTATCACGACTGTATAGAAACGCGGCATCCTTGCGAGGATTTCAGAGTCGAGCGACTATCCGCGAATCAATGTCGTTAAGTTAGGGTCGTAGCATAGGGCCTTGCGCCCGTTTCCGCGCTTGGAAAGACGCCCACAAGGGGCTATGCTACGCTTATCTTAATGACACTGATCCTCGAATTCAACCCGCCCATGCCCGGCGCATTGCGCCGGCGACTGGTGGGCCACCCCGCTCCGGGGGAGCGGGGGCATGGCCTGGGCCGCTAGGCGTCGCAAGGTTTTCCGTGCCTGCGCCATTGTATCCGCAGTTGCACTAGAATCTGAATCAGGTACAATCACGGCATGAACGCCAGACTGCCGTTGTTCCCGCTGAATACGGTATTGTTTCCCGGCCAGTTGCTGCCGCTGCACATCTTCGAGGCACGCTACCGGAAGATGATTCAAGAGTGCCTGCAAACCGGCCAGCCTTTTGGCGTCGTCCTCATTCGCCAGGGCGAGGAAGTCAGCAAAGCGGCCGAGGCGTTCGAGGTAGGCACGACGGCCCGCATTGTGCGGGTCGAACACCTGCCCGATGGGCGCATGAATATTCTGTGCGTCGGCGATGCCCGCTTCCGCGTCGCACAGACGTACACCGATCAGCCTTACTTGCTGGGCCGCGTTGATCTATGGCCCTGGCTGCCAGTCGAGCCGAATCGAGTTCAACGGATAAGCGATCGCATCCGTGCTCGACTCGGCCGCTATCTGGAGCTGCTGGCACAGATCACCGACAGCGCGATCCACCTCGAGCTGCCTGACGAACCGGCCGCACTGGCGAATATCGCCGCATCCGTCTTGCAGATCGACCCATCAGAAAAGCAGCAATTGCTCAGCACAGAATCGATCGGCGATCTGCTTTACCAGATCGATCGCCTGTTGCAGCGTGAAGTCCGCGGCCTGCAAATTGTGGTGGCCGCTCGCTTCAAACCGTCCGAAGAAGCTGCGCCGTTTTCACTGAACTAATCCGCACACTCCACCGAGCCATTTTGCTTTGACAAGTTAATATGCCTCAGGTACAATGCTCCGGCTTGGCTCGATGAATCCCAGGAGAGATGTGCATGAAGATTGTGGTCGATGCGATGGGCGGCGATCATGCGCCAGGGGTCGTGGTGGAAGGCTCGGTGATGGCCGCGCGCGAGTTCGGGATTGAGATCATTTTAGTCGGTCGCGCAGACGACATCCAACGCGAACTTGCCCGCCATTCGACCGAGGGCCTGGCGATCTCGATCGTGCCGGCATCTGAAGTCATCGAGATGCACGAGCATACGCTGGCCGTGAAAGAGAAGAAGGACAACTCGCTGAGCGTCGGCATGCGCCTGATCAAAGACGGCAAAGCCGACGCCTTTATGTCGGCGGGCAACTCGGGCGCGGTGATGGCCGCGGCGCTGTTCGGCGTGGGTCGTATCCGCGGCATCGATCGACCGGCGCTATGCACCCAGTATCCGGCCAGCCTCAAGCCTGCGGTTCTGATTGATCTCGGGGCCAACGCCGATCCGAAGCCGCAGAATTTGCTCCAAAGCGCGCTGATGGGCAGCCTGTATGCCGAGTGCGTATTGGGAATTCAAAAGCCGCGCGTGGCCATTGTCTCCAACGGCGAAGAAGCCGACAAAGGTTCGATGCTGGTACGCGACACGTATAAGCTCTTGCAGTCAAGTTCGCTCAACTTCGTCGGCAATGTGGAAGGCAAAGACATCCCCAAAGGCGTGACCGACGTGATCGTGACCGACGGTTTCACGGGCAACGTCATCGTGAAGTTGACCGAAGGCATCGTGTCTTTCCTGGTCAAGTTTCTGAAGCAAAGCCTGACGGGCGGACTCTTGAACAAAATCGGGTTGGCGCTGCTGATTCCGGGCGCCATCCTGATGTTACCGGGAATTGTTCTGCTGCTGCCGTCGATCGGCCGCCTGCGCAAGCGCATGGACTATCGGGAATATGGCGCTGCGCCACTCCTCGGCGTGGATGGGGTTGTATTGATCGCGCACGGCCGATCGGATGCGCGCGCCATCCGGGGCGCCATTCGATCGACCCGGCAAGCCGTCGAGGGCAACATCGTCAACGCCATTAAAGCCGGCCTGGCCGCAGCGGCCGCCGCCTCAACTACATCACCGGCAGGATAGAAATAGAGCTATGCAACTTCGACCTGATTCGCAACGAGTTGTTATTACGGGCATGGGCGCGATCACGCCGCTGGGCCACTCGGTGGACGAGTATTGGGATGGGCTAATTCACGGCCGATCGGGCATTGCGAAGATCACGCGCTTCGATGCCAGCGATTTCCCTACCCAGATTGCAGGCGAAGTCAAAGACCTCGACATCACCAAATGGATCAGCGTCAAAGAAGCGCGGCGCATGGGTCGGGCTTCGCATCTGGCGATTGCCACCGCGTATGAAACGCTGAAGGATGCCGGTTTACAGCTGCCACTGCCAGAAGCGGAGCAAGAGGAAGTCGGAGTCTTAATTGGCACCGCCATGGGCAACTTCGACAAGGCCGATGACGAGCTACAAATTTTCCGCAAGAAAGGCTGGCGGCTGTCCAGCCCGTTCGGCATCACCGGCGCCCTGCCCAACATGCCCGCTCACCACGTCAGCATGCTCACGCAAGCCAAAGGTCCGATTAGCACGGTGGTCAATGCCTGTGCAACCGGCACCCATGCCGTCGGCGAAGCGGCCGATTACATCCGGCGTGGCGCGGCACGGATCATGATCTGCGGCGGGGTTGAAGGCATGATCTGTGATTATGGCATCGGCGGCTTCAGTGTGATGCGCGCGCTCTCGACACGCAACGCCGATCCCGAGCATGCCAGCCGGCCCTTCGACAAAGATCGCGACGGATTCATTATCAGCGAAGGCTGCGGACTGCTGGTGCTGGAAAGTCTCGAAAGCGCCCGTGCTCGCCACGCCAGGATCTACGCCGAAATATTAGGGCATGCGTCTTCTTCAGATGCCTACCACGTGGCGGCGCCCGATCCAACCGGTTCGGGCGCCGTTCGCGCCATGAAGTGGGCCATCCGTGACGCCTTGATCGAGCCGAATGAAGTCGATTACATCAATGCGCATGGCACTTCGACCCCTATCAATGATGCGGTCGAAACCATGGCCATCAAAAAGTATTTTGGCGAACAAGCCTACAACATCGCCATCAGCTCAACCAAGTCGATGATCGGTCACTGCATGGGTGCGGCCGGATCGCTCGAAGCCATCGCCTGCACCAAGATGATTCAACATGGGTTGATCCATCCGACGATGAATTACGAGACGCCCGATCCGGAATGCGACCTCGACTACGTACCCAACTCACCGCGGCCAGCCAACATCCGAATTGCTATGTCCAATTCATTCGGCCTGGGCGGCAACAACGCTTGTCTGGTCATAGGCAAATACTTCAACGGTACAGGACACTAAGACACGGAGGAGTCATATGCGCATTATTCGAAACGATCCCTTCATCAAACGGCGAGCTACACTGGCCCGTTACATCAGCCTGGGCAGCATGGGTGTATTGCTCCTGGGCCTGGTGATCTCTTTTTCCAACAACATTGCGCTGCTGCCGATATCGTTTGCGGCCTTGATCCTTGGCTTCATCGGTTCGCAAGTCGGCCTCTATCTTAGCAATCGTTACAGCCGCGCCGATCGGCCCGATGAAGTGCTGGCGAAATCGCTCAAGGGCTTCGACGATCGTTACACGCTGTATCAGTACACTGCGCCGGTCGGCAACCTGCTGCTCACGCCGAACGCTTGCATCGTTTTCGTCGTCAAGCTGCAGGCCGGAGCCATCGAATTCCGCAACGGCAAATGGCGGCATCACGTCAAAGGTCTAAAACGCATCTTCGGTTTTATGACGCAAGAAACGCTGGGCAATCCCGGGCAAGACGCCGCCATCGAAGTCAGTTCACTGCATCGTCATCTGGAGAAGAAATTGCCGGGAGTCGAAGTCCCGATCCAGCCGGTCATTGTGTTTGGCAATCCGCTGGCCGACGTGGATGCCGGCACTTCGCCGGTTCCAGCGCTGCACGCCAAGAAACTCAAAGACTGGCTGCGCGGCGCCGGTCGATCGGGTGACCTCAGCACGGAGGCGCACGCGCAGTTGGTTCAACTGTTCGAACCCAGAGAAGCCTAGTCTATCCGATTCGGCGCGATGATTTCACAGGGTCATCGCTAGCCAGGGGAAAGGTAGCAAAATCCATGAAGCCATCCAGAAACATCACTCTGTTTATTGCAGCATTGACCGTAGCCTGCTTCCTATTGATCGCCGGCACGTCGATCAACCAGTCGGCCGTGGCAGGGCCGGTGAGTAATCAATTGAAGCCACCCTTCAAATTCCAGAAAACATCGACGGTCAATACGAACGATCTTGGCTTCCCATCGCCTGGCAGCAGCAGCATCTTCACCGAAACGTTCGGGGCATCTTTTGCACCGACTACAACGCTCGGTATAACGCCGGCCTGGCGTGTGATTACCAATACTGGCGCATCGAACTATTACTGGGGCGGCGTCACCAGCGGTGGATTTGCTCCCAGCGCCTGGCCGGCTGCCGCACAAATTGCGCCGGGCGTGGGTATTACGTATCCCGCCAATCTTGATACCTGGCTAGTATATGGCCCACTTGATCTAAGCCACTATGCCTCTGCCTATCTATCTTTCAATTACTATCTTGATTCCACGCCGGGGGCATGTTATCCAACCTACTCCGGCGACTGTCTCAGCTGGGCCTATTCATTTGATGGCGTCAATTTCACTGGCTCAGACACCAGCGGCCACATCTCGCCTGCATTGGGCGGTTCGCAATGGCTGACCGGCTCATTGGTGTTGAACAACATCAATTTCAAGACTAGCACGCTCTACCTTGCCTTCGCTTTTAATAGCGGGAACTTACCCAGCGGCGTAGGCGCGTTCATCCGAAATGTGGCCGTCGTCGGCAACCCCTTGAAGTATAGCTACCTGCCTGTTGCCATGAATAACTACGCTCCGTCACCTACGCCTACGGCCACGCCAATTCCGCCGCTGTATGGCTATACCTTCGACGAAGCCGATCCGACCGGGACTGGCTCAGACCTCAGCAAGTGGGGAGGGCAGTTCTACGACGGCACCAGGTCCGGAGGCGGCGGTCCTTACGCTTACAGCCAAAATGTTCGTATCGGTCATGGCAATCCGGGCAACAGTTTGCTGTTATATACGACCGCGAGCTATCTTATCGCCGCAGGCAGTCCAAACAATCATGCGCCGGTCAACTTCGATCTGTACGTCGATACCTCGCCATGGCGGCTGTACCCCAGCGACGATTACGGCATCATCTTCGGCGCAGACGATGGAACCATCGGTTCCAATCCGGGCGCATTCAACGGCAATGGCAATTTCTACTTCTTGTATGTTGGCACCAGTGATGTCTCCGTTCAGCCGAAAGGCATCCGCCTGGACATCTGCAGCGGCGGGAACTGCAGCTACATCAGCGGCAACGCAGGCAACAACGGCTTTGTAGCGCTGCCATCCAGTTTCGTGGGTAATGCCTCTGCCTGGGACACCCTGCATGTGCAACGCAACGGATCCTTGATCAACATTTGGGTTAACAGCCAGTTAGTGATCTCGGTCAACGATACCACCTACACCGGAGCACGCAAGTGGGGTACGGCCATCATCGCATTCAGCAATGATCCCACCTACCCACCGGTAGGCGGCCAGATGGAAGTCGACTTCGATAATATCAAGATGTACAGCCTGCCGTAGTTTTATGAACCATGAAGAATATGAGGTGATGTACCAGGTCGAGGATCACCATTGGTGGTATCTCGGCATGGAACGAATTACCCGCAGCCTGCTGGATCAGGCACTCGGTCAGCATCCATCGATTCGCATTCTCGATGCAGGCTGCGGCACCGGCGCAGTCATGGTCTATCTGGCCCAATACGGCCAGGTCACCGGCTTCGATTATTCAGCCGAAGCCCTGCGCTTCTCGCGGCAACGTGGACATCAGTCGCTCGCGCAGGCCTCTGTGATTGACTTGCCATATGCCGACGACTCATTCGACCTGATCACTTCCTTCGATGTTATTTGCGAGACGGGCGTTGACGACGAGCAGGCACTGCATGAGTTCGCGAGGGTACTTAAGCCCGGCGGGTGGCTGCTATTGCGGCTGCCCGCTTACCATTGGCTGCGTGGAAAACATGATGTGGCCGTGCACATACAACATCGCTTCACCCGCGGCGAGTTGAAAACCAAATTGACGGCCAGTGGATTTGCGCCGGAACGATTGAGCTACGCCAACACCGCGCTGTTTCCACTCGTCGTGGCAAAACGACTCAGCGAACGGCTGTTTAGACGCAATCAGACCGGCTCCGATCTGACCCTCGATCCCGGTCGATTGAACGGGCTGCTGGCCGGCATCCTCAGCGCCGAAGCGCCGTTGATTCGTTCGGTGGGCCTGCCATTCGGGTTAACGGTCGTCGCCTTAGCGCGCAAGACCAAGTCTTAATTCAGAATGCACAATGATCAATTCCTCAACGACCTCAACGCACGTTAGCATTAAGCGTTGTGCATTCCGCCTTAAGTATTCTGCATTCTCATGAAACTATCCAGTGTGACCGCTTTCTTTCCCTGTTACAATGATGCCGGCACGATCCCAACCATGATCCTGCGGGCTTTGCAGACTCTGCCGCAAGTCACCAGTGATTATGAAGTGGTGGTGATCAATGATGGCAGCCGCGACGACTCGGCTCGCATCCTTGAGGAAATGGCCTGTGCGTTTCCGCAACTGCGCGTGATCCACCGCGATCGACCCAGCGGCTACGGCGGTGTGCTGCGCGCCGGCTTTGCCGCTGCCCGCAAAGACTGGATCTTCTACACCGACGGCGACGCACAATACGATGCCCGCGAATTATTCCAGCTGGCCGAGCAAGTCCGCGATGGCGTGGATATGGTGAACGGCTACAAAATCAAACGACGCGATCCATTTCATCGGGTCGTCATCGGTTTGGCCTACCAGTACTTCGTCAAACTGGCCTTCGGCCTCACGATCCGCGATGTTGATTGCGACTTCCGCCTGATGCGCCGATCGATCTTTGATCACATCGCACTCGAATCAACCACCGGCACCATCACGTTTGAAATGGTCAAGAAGATCCAGGACGCCGGTTACTCCATCGTCGAAGTGCCGGTCCATCACTGGTATCGACAATACGGCGGATCGCAGTTCTTCAACTTTCCACGCGTGGCCCGCACACTCGCGGCCTTGATCGGCTGGTGGTGGCGGCTGGTGATTCGCAAAGAGCACTTGCGAGCAAAGCCGGCCGCCTCCAAAACCACCGAGCCGTAACGCAGATCTACTTTACTTCAATTTGGCCCAGATCGACCGAATCCGCCTTGTTTTCCAGCGCAGGCTCGGACACCGCCAGGCGCGCGCCGGTATCGGGCCGATACAACCCCAACACCACCGGATACTTGCCGGGCGTCAGGCCGGCGGGCACATTCATTTCGAAGTTCTGAAGAACGATATCACCCGGACGCCAATCGGCTTCGTTGAGCGTGAAGTTGCACGGGAATCGATCGTCCTGAGCGAGCACGCTGCCATCCGGCCCGCGCACATGAATGAAAACCTTATATAATCGCTCCAGGGGCGCAGTCGCTTTAAGCGCGACTGTCATATGGAGGGTCTCCCCGGTTTTGACGGTTTGGGGGAGATCGAATCCAAGCAATTCAATCTTGTTGGCGAAGTTCACGCGGTCACGCTGCGCGATCGACCATTGAGCATTTTGACCCGGCGGCACCTGCAGTGCACGCGCATAGACACCCACCGGCGACCGAATCTCCCAGACGATCTGATGGTTGGGGAAAATCTGCTGAATCGCCGGGATCGTCTGCGTGTCTTTTTCGGTGATGACGACCCATTCGGTCACGCGATCGGTCGCTTCGGGGAAGACGACGCACTCCATGCCATTGTAACTCTGGATCGGCTGCAAGCGCGTACCGGCTAACGTCACAGCGACGACCTCGTAGAATCGATCGTAGGGCGTAAGCAAAATGGCCGCATCCGATCGTCCACGAATATAATTCGCCACCTGAGTAATGCCGCTGTCATACGCCCAGAACATCTGGGGATTCGCCGCATACGGACCGAAGTAAGCGGCAATCGACCAACCCGCGCTGGCAATCAATGCGACTGTGATCACCATCGGGGCAAGCGAACGCGCCTTCGCTGCACGGATACGGCAGCGGGCTACTTGTGCCACCGCCGTCACGCCCAGCGCAATGACGATGACCTCGGCGGGCAGCACTGCGACCCAACGTCGAAAGAGCGGGGCTTGCCCGGTCAATGCGACCGGCAGCGAAAAAACAATCAGCCAACTCAGCAGCAGGCCATGCGCAAAACGCCGCCGGGTTATACAGACCAGGAGGCCGCCCATAAAGAAAACGCTCAAGATCGGATCGAGCGCCGGGCGACCGGGTATGTTGTGCAAGCCCTCCGTGTCACCCACCAATGAAAATCCGGCCAATGTTTTGGCGACATTTTGAAGTAGATCGGTGAAGTCGAAATGGCTCACTTGCTGCGCGCGGGTGAAGAACCATTCTGGATTTTGAACAAAATAGTAACCCAGCGGCGCAAAGACAATCGCCGCTGCGACGGCGAGTGACGCATAATCGGCCACCACGCCACGCCATCGATCCCGCCGGTGCCATACATCCGTCAAAAATAGGATAAGCAACAACGCCGCCAAGAACCGGGCCGATGGATAAGTGTACTGCGCGAGTCCGGCGAGGATTCCACCGAGAACGAACCAGCGTCGTCGCTGGAGCCGGCGACCACGCACCAGCGCGGCAAGACTGATAGCGATGATCAACGTCATCGACATGACGTGCCAGCCCGATCGGCTGGTGGTCAGCGCCCAAAACAAAGTGGCCATGACACAGGACGCAATCAATCCGAGGGCGTGCCGGTGCTGAGAGTCGGCGAATAATTCCAACGCCACCCAGTATGTCGCCAGAATTGCCAGGCTGCCGGCCAAGGCCGAGATGATTCGACTGCCGACTGCGAGCGGACCTGTGAACTTGAACAACAACGCGATCAAGTAGACGGGTAGCGCATCCATGCCGTTATTCTCAGCAAAGTAGACTTGTGGCTGCACCGCCCCATTGGCCAGCGCCATTGCCCTGGCATCGGACCAGGCCTCGTCGTGAAAGTAACCATTCGGGATTGCAGACAGCTGGATATAGCGCAGGAAAATGCCAATCGCCAACACGATGGTCAGCTGCAACCATCGGTTCATGAGCCAGCGATGTAAAACGGCGATTGCTTTGTTCACCAACTGCACCTTTCAGCAAATGATGCGCTTAACGATTTAACGATTTAGAGCAAATTCCAGTTTGGTTTACAGGTGTGTCATTCCGAGCAAAGCGAGGAATCTCTGCCACTGTCGGAGAGACCCTTCGCTCCGCTCACGCCATGCTCGTCGCAATGCGACGGTGGCGCGCCAGGCGGGGTGACACCGTAAATCAACTTGGAAACCGCTATATTGCGTCCGATCGGTCACATTACGGCAGATTCAGGCGCACACTGGTCTCTACTCCGCCATCCAGGTTAAGCCGCTCACCGGTATCAACCCGATAGACCCCCAACTCGATCACCAACGGCTTCTGAACATTGCGGGGAATATTGACAGAGTATGGATCGGAGACGAATTCGCCCGGCTGCCAACACGAAGTCGGCAATTGATCGTGCACCGGCATATTGTCTTGTTGTGCCACCAACTGCCCTTTAGCATCCAGCACATGGACAAACATCGTATAGGCATGCAACGGCTGTACGAGCGCCTGCCAGTAAAGCGTAAGATCAAGCGAGACATCGGACTTCGAGATATCGTAACCGATCAAGGCCAGCTGGCGATCGAATGACGCCTGGAGGATCGTCTGCGGACCTGGGGCGATATAGCTCACGAGTCGCTCCGGCGGTTCGTCGAGAAAACTGGGTGTGACAATCCAGCGTGTGTTCAGCGTGATAAGTTGCAGGGCGACCAAGCCTGTCACTAGATAGGGCTTCAAGCCGCCGGTAGACTCAGAAGAAGAGACTTTCCCCGGAGCCAAAGCGATAAGCGCCAGCAACGGTCCAAAGTAAACCCACATTCGCCCGACTTCGGCCCGGACGATCCCGGATACATCCAGGACGACAAACGACATCAAAGCCGCCACGGCCAGGGGTGCCCAAATTGAATAAGTCTGCAGGTCGCCCTTGAGATATGCACGGATCGCCGTCACGATCCTTGGAATGCGCCCCAGCAACAAAATCGCGAGCGGCACACTGAAGAACGTGGCAAAATCGACGATATTCCAGACGGCCCACAAGCCATAGGAGCGTGTCGTCGACGGGCAGATCGGGCAGCGGGTTGATTCTGCTGCCAATCGCGATCCGACTGAAAGCAGTTCGAGCAGACTGACGCGATAAAGTACGGCATACAGGCTCCAAATCGAGGCACAACCGAGCGCGAGTAGAACCACCCAACGACCCCAATCGACTATGCCGCGAAAACTGATGAGCGAGCATTTAACTCGGTGGCCCAGATACCACACGCTGCCATATAACCCGACGATCACGACCAGCACGGCGTTTCCCACACTCAAGAAAGTCGCGATCGACAATACGACTCCGGCCGCAAAAACCCGCCCGGCCGAGCGTGATTCGAGGCCGGTGTGCACCAGGTACAACCCCAGGAACAATAGCAGTGGATAGACCTGATCCCATTGACTCGGCCACATCGCAAACAACGGCAAGATCGGAAACAGGGCCGCCACCGTAGCCGCAGTTTGCGGGCCAACGATTCTTCGCCCAAAAGCGTAGATCGGCCAAACGGCAAATCCCCCGATCACCGGCACAAGCATGCCCGTTACCGCACTGGCGATCTGAGTGTTATCGAGCGTCATCAGCGCCGCATTGTGGCATTGCAGAGTACGCAATGGCAATGCGACGGTATCGGCGAAAGCAGGGACCGTCTGAAAGAAACGCCAGCTCAACCACTGGAGCAACACAATGCCAGGCGGATGAGTCTGAGGGTGGATCGGCAACGTCGGCATGATGGTGGTATAGTGAGCCAGCTGCTCGCTCAGATCTGGCGTAGCGACGGCAACGCTATAGAAACCGGTGACAGCCGGTGACACGGTGGCTGAATAGAATTGGAATAACGGCAAGCGCAGCACAGCGGCCGCCAGCGCAAATTGAATCAAGGGCGTCGCAATGGTCAGAAAAATCAGAAAAGCACGCTCGGATTTCGGCGGAGGAGGTTGTTGAGAAATGCCAAAGGCTGCTATCCATCTGGCACACAACCCGACATAGAGTACGAGAAACAGAATCGGGATAAGGATACGCCAAATTGGCTGAGAAAGCTGGCGTAGATTCCAGCGCCATTCGGCAGGTCCGCGCAGCAGTGGAGTTAAATCAAGCCAAACGGCGACAACAAACAAGATTGTAAGTGCGATCAGGAGCCATACCAGGTAGCGATTACGCATAAGCCATCACGGGTTCAACACTTGAAGTAGGTTCCGGCAGCGATGGGATTATAACATCAGTTTGTCACATCATTGGCCCGAGGCTGCTTAAAAATCAAATGACGTTTGACTTTGCTAATGGAGCTGCTACAATTCGCACTGGTCCGCGAGGGGGTTCGGCCGCCAGGCTGATTGCCCTCCTGCCCCACCGATCTGTCCGTCAGCGCACTGGCTAGAACCCTCGCCAGGCAGACCCGATAGCGCTGTTATTCCACATCAAGCCCGATTCCTAGTCTAGCAGGCCAACACTCATGACCCGATCCGAAATCCAAATTCCCAAGCCCGAAGTTGAAGGCTTCTTCGCTTCCAAGCGCGTGCTCATCACCGGCGGCCTTGGCTTCATCGGCAGCAACCTGGCCTATCGCCTTGTGCAACTAGGCGCGAAGATCGTACTGGTCGATTCGCTCATCCCCGATTATGGCGGCAACTTGTTCAACATTGCCGACTATCCGGGCCAGGTCACCGTCAATATCGCCGATGTGCGCGACGAATACAGCATGGATTATCTGGTCCGCGGGCAGGATATTCTATTCAACCTCGCCGGCCAAACCAGTCACCTCGACTCGATGCGCGATCCTTACACGGATCTAGAGATCAATGTCCGCAGCCAACTCTCAATCCTCGAAGCCTGCCGCAAAAACAATCCGGACGTTCGAATTGTATATGCCAGCACGCGGCAGTTCTACGGCAAACCCGACTATTTGCCTGTTGACGAACAGCACTTACTGCATCCGACCGATGTCAACGGCATCAACAAAATGGCAGGGGAGTGGTATCACATCGTTTATAATAACGTCTACGGCATTCGCGCCACCAGCCTGCGACTGACGAACACGTACGGCCCGCGCATGCGCATCAAGGACGCCCGCCAGACTTTTCTGGGCGTATGGCTGAAGCAAGTCTTGACGGGCGAACCGATCCTCGTCTATGGCGACGGCCAGCAGCTGCGCGACTTCAATTACATCGATGATGTTGTCGAAGCCATGTTAATCGCGGCCGTTCATCCGGACGCCAGCGGCAAGATCTACAATTTGGGCAGCAGCGAACGACCGATCGGCCTGCTCGATCTCGCCCGGCTGCTGATCGAAATCAACGGCGGAGGTGAATATGAGTTGATCCCCTTCCCACCTGATCGCAAGGCGATCGACATCGGCGACTACTACGCCAGTTACGAGAAAATCGAGCGCGATCTCGGCTGGTCACCTAAAACCACGTTAGCTGAGGGGTTACGTCGATCCCTTGATTTCTATCGTGCGAATCTAGCGCGCTATCTCTAACCATCGCGCCATATCCGAAATCTTTAAAAATGGAGACCCACCATGCACGCTCGCTTTACGCCTTCCAAATTCATCGGACCCAACAAAGTCGTCACGTTCTTGATCGTCGCCGGGTTGATGCTGATCAGCATCCTGTTCATTCAGCAAGCCACGGCACAAGACAATCGGCCATCACTCAAACCGCCCTTCCGTTTGCAGATGAGCCGCGCGGCTGCGCCTTCCGCCATTATCCCTCCGCCGCTGAATGCGCCGATCCTGATGAGCCAAGTTTTCGATAGCAGCTATGTGCCCACAGCGAATCTCGGCGCCACCGGCTGGCATCAGGTAGTCGGCAGCGGCGCAACCATCAGCTACACCTGGGGGCCCGTTACCAGTGGCGCTTATTCGAACACTGTGTGGGTTGCAGCGACAGGGCTGCCGGCTTTGACCCCCGTCACAGATACTTACACCAACGGGCAAGAAGCCATGCTGATTTATGGCCCGATCGATTTGAGCCAGTACGGCACAGCGATCCTTACTGCAACTTACCTGCTGGATGCGAAGCCGGGCGACTTCCTGGGAGTTGCCGCTTCAACCGATGGCCAAAACTTCAACGTCGTAGCAATGGACAGCAGCAGCGATCCGCTTTTGTCAGCTACCCACAGCAATGCTGTTTACAGTCTGCAAGATTATGCGCGCCAGCCCAATCCCGTGTACATTGCCTTTGTCTTCAAGAGCAATACCGACAACCTCAACGGGTTAGGCGCATTTCTAGAGGCGACGACGCTGCGAGCCGCGCCGCTGCTAAAGAGCTATTTGCCGCTCGTAGTCAAACAGGCAACGCCGACGCCGACCGCAACCCCGACCGCAACCCCGACCGCAACCCCGACGCAATCGGCCAATCTATACAAGTATACGTTCGCCACGGGGACTGCGAGTGATCCCGACGTCATTAGTTGGGGCGGAAATTTTCAATCGACCTGCTCGCAAAACGGGCTCGGCTCTCCCTGGGGGAATCCCCCTGGGGCAATGACGATTTACGCCAATCAGATCAATACGATCTGCGGGACTTCGCCGAATGTCCAGGCCAGCACCAATTATGAATACAGCGCCGATCTGTACGTATATGCGGGCCACCTTGACGCACGTTTCGGACTGATCTTTGCCGCCGACAATACGACGTTTAACGGCTCGTCCTTCAATCCCAACGGCAACTACTATCTCTTGAAGATAAAGACTTCGACGACCGACTCGAATTCGATAGCCTATTATCAGCTGCAGGAAACCATTAACGGTTCATCAACAACGCTGATCCCTCAGACCAACTTTTCCACGCCACTGAAGCCCGGACAATGGAACAACTTCAAGGTACGCCATGCCGGCAACTCGTTCATGATCTACCTCAACGGCGTACAGTTGGGTTCGACGGTCAATGGCAGCTCCAACTGGGATGTGACTAAGCGCAAGTTTGGTGTTTTTATCGAGGCCAAAGCGGACAATAGCGGCGCGCCGTTCGAAGTTTTCTTCGACAATGTACAGGTAACCCAACTGCCGTAATATCCCGCGAGACGACGACATGACGATCTCAATCCCGGCTGCCAATCCACGCGCGCAATATCTCAGCCATAAGGCCGAGATCGATGCGGCGATGGCAGCTGTGATCGACAGCAACCGATATATCCTCGGCCCACAGACGCAGGCCTTTGAGGCGGAACTGGCCGGCTACGTCGGCGTGAAGTACGGCGTGGGGGTTGGTTCAGGCACAGAAGCGCTGCATATTGCTATCCGCGCCTGCGAGATCGGTCCGGGCGATGAAGTCATCACGGTGTCCCACACGGCCGTCGCCACTGTTGCGGCGATCGAATTGACGGGCGCGACGCCGGTGCTAGTCGATATCGATCCGATCACGTACACGCTCGATCCGACGAAACTCGAAGCCGCGATCACGCCGCGCACCAAAGCCATCATCCCGGTGCATCTCTACGGCGGTGCGGCTGATCTCGATCCGATCCTGAAAATTGCGCGAGAACGCAGCCTCCAAGTGATCGAGGACAGTGCGCAGGCGCACGGCGCGCTATATCACCGCCGACGCGTGGGCAGTTGGGGCGATGTCGCTTGCTTTAGTTTCTATCCCACCAAGAATCTCGGCGCGATCGGCGATGGCGGCATGGTCATCACCAACAATCCCGCCATCGCCGATCGGCTCGAACTGCTGCGGCAGTATGGTTGGCGCGAACGCTACGTCAGCGAAATCGCCGGCTGGAACACGCGGCTCGATGAGTTGCAGGCCGCGATTCTGCGCGTTAAACTGCGCCACCTGGATGCCGACAACGATCGGCGTCGACAACAGGCAGCCCTGTACAATGAAAGGTTGTTTGGTGTCGTAACGACACCGATCGAATTGCCGGAGACAAAGCATGTCTATCATTTATATGTGATTCGTCATCCACGACGTGATGCGCTGGCGCAGTTCCTGCACGACAAAGGGATCGGCACGGCGATTCATTATCCCGTGCCGATCCAT
>JADGQE010000019.1 GCA_017882055.1 Thermoflexales bacterium | reverse complement strand
GTGCAGCGGACGAACCTGCGGTTGGCTCAGTCGCAGGGCCGCGATCTTCGCCAGGCATCGAAAATGGCCTAGTCGGTGGCAGAATGGGTGTTTGAGTCAAGAATGACGAAACACGCGGCGGCGCGATCGACACAGCCGCCGGATTCATCCCTGCACCGCGCGCTGCGATCTGCCGCAGATAGCGCGTCTGATGACGTGTCAGATGACGCGTCATGCCCGCGCCTCTGCGATCTCGCTGACGAGATCCGACAATAGATCAAGATAAATGTGCCGCTTTTGAAACGGCATCGCTAGAATCTCCGCTTCGCTCCAATGGTAATACCAGGCCAGCGTGTGTACCTGTCGATACAACTGCAACCGCGTACCGGATATTTCGCGCAACAAAAAATCCTGGATGTCAAAGTGGACGCCGAAGTCGCGGCCACACTCCGGGCAATGCGCATCGAATTCGTCATCCAGCTGCGGATCGCGGCGCGCCATTTCTGCGTGCAACGCTGCGACCTGATCCGCCGATAACTCATCGAAATTCTCAACGCAACGCCGCAAGATGATCTGCTCGGCCTGATCGACAGCAGTACCGACCAGTCCGGCCGCTGCTTCTTGATCGCCGCCGTCAGGCAAGCGATAAGCGACACTTCGTCCGTCGATGGTGAATTCGTAGCGGCGGGTGTCGCCGGATCGATCGGGCACAGGCAAATCGCTCAAACGGAAGTCCAGATCGATCGGCTTGCCGCATTCGGCATTCGGACAGATGATGGTCGACTGAATCCGATCGCCAAACAATCGCTGGCGCAGCGCGATCAACACAGCGTCCCGATCGAGCACCGTGAGCGCACGAATTTGCTCGACATCGATCGGGGCGAGCGCGCCAATCCGCATGACGGCCGCTGTCAGCAAGGCCGTGACGCGGGCGGCCGGCGATGGCCAGGACGACGCATCGCCGATCGTTTCTTCGTCTGAGCCGCTGAGCGCGCGCAGCGACGCTTCGCGGTAGCGCACACCCTCGACCCAGACGCCCACCGGCAAACGCATGGTCATGCCCGACAAATCAGGCGAGCGCGAGACATTCAATCGTCACCTCGCGCTAAGTCTCTTGCGGTTCAGTCACGCTGGTATCGCGCTCCCAGCCCTCGTTCTCGATCTTGATGTGCTGGATCATGACGGCGTTAGCATTGGCATCGAGATCGGGCAGCGCCAGATATTCGGACACCCAGCAGCGATAGACTTTGTAGGACAACACTTTGGTGCCCTGCTCGTTGAAGACATCGACGAGGATGTCCTTGCGAAAGTTCTTCAGCGACATCAAGGCATCACCCTGAAAGTTGTGGACCAGATCGGCCCACGCTTCAAAGGTGGTGTCGTGCGTCACGCCGCGCTCAAGCGTGATGGCATCATAATCGGTCGGGCCGGGCGATTTGCGGCTGGTCGACGGATCGCCGCCCTCGCGATGGGTGACGACTTTGGTCGTGCGCTTAAGGCCGCCACTCATTTTGGAGAGACCCGCCACGTATTGCCCATCCCACTTGACGCGGAACTTGAAGTTCTTGTATGGATCGAAACGGTTAGCATTGACACTAAACTGCGCCATAAGTTATCGCTCCTTGTATGGATAGGTCAGCGCTTACACGACCTGGCCTGCAATCTGGCTGAGCTTGATCACGACGAATTCGGCCGGCTTGAGCGGCGCAAAGCCCACCAGAATGTTGACGATGCCTTTGTTGATGTCATCCTGCGTGGTCGTATCCTTATCGCACTTCACGAAGAAAGCATCGCTGGGCTTGGTGCCCTGGAACGCACCCTGCCGGAACAGCGACATCATGAAGGCGGTGAGGTTCAATCGGATCTGCGACCAGAGCGGCTCATCGTTTGGCTCGAAGACCACCCACTTGGTGCCGCGATACAAACTCTCTTCAAGGAACAACGCCATGCGGCGGACGGGCACGTACTTCCATTCCGATCCGATCTCGTCCGCGCCCACCAGCGTGCGCGCCCCCCAGTTGACGATGCCATAGATCGGGAAGCTGCGAATGCAGTTGATGCCCAACGGGTTGAGCACACCGTTCTGATCATCGGTCAGCTTGACGGCCACATCGGTCACCCCGGCCAGGCCGGCTTCAATTCCGGCCGGCGCTTTCCACACGCCGCGTGAAGCATCGATGCGCGCATACGCGCCGGCGATGAAACCCGATGGCGGAAACGAGCGCGGCCGATTGCCGTCCAGTGGATCAGCTGCGGTCAGCCATGGAAAATAAAATGCGGCGTTGTTGCCATTGGGACTGACGAGCGTGGTGTTAGGACCGGTCTGCAACGTGGTAAGAGTGTCCGTCGATGCGGCATCGACGATCATCATCGCTCGCCGGGTTACGCAATAGGATTCCAATACCGCGATCACGGCCGCATTAGTCTCGCCGGGAACAACGAGCAAGTTGAACAAATCGATCACATCCAGCAGCGGATAAACACCGGAGCCCAAGATACTCAATGCACTCTCAAAAGCGGATGTATTGCGTACAAGAAGATTGCCATCAGCGCCGTTAGTAGCCAGCGGCGCAGCGGTGACATCGGCGGGCGGGTTCGGCACGGGCGGCGCACCCAACACCGTCACATTGATCAACTGCGAAGTATTGTTGATAACGGACTGCACGTACTGCTGTTGTGAGTCGGCTGGATCCATCGAAAGATTCTCGAATGTCTCGGTAGTGACCCGCCCGCTCGAATCAGTATAGGTGGCGACCAATCGAAAGCGCGAGCTGTTGGGCGCGGCCCGCTGCCTGGTCGTGATCGTGATCGAGCGTCCCCACTGACCGACGTTCCTGGCATCAACCTGAAGGACATCGACCGCGCCATCGGATAGGTTGGTCGTCGCCAGAGTTGCGGGTGTGCCGCTGGCGAAATCTGCCAGGCGAACGACGTAGGCCGTGCCGCCGCCGTTCGCAAAGAAATGCTGCACGGCGTAGCCCAGCAGGCTATCCTTATTCAAGCCCCCGTACATCCGTTCAAAGTCGGTGGAGCTAAGGACCAGACCTGCGCGATCGGTTGGGCCCTTGCTGGCCCAGCCAATGAACAACGCCAGCGATGTGGCGACGCCCGTAATCGTATGAACCTGGCTTTTGACTTCTTCAATGTAAACGCCGGGATAGGTGTAAGTTGTCATGAGTCGGATGCTCCTTTCTGACTTGCAATAGGTTCGGTATTCAATTTGAGGCAATTGAGCTAACGAATTCGTAGCCGAAAAGCGCGTCGGCGCGCCTGTGCCAACGTAAGCTGAACGGCACAGCGAGAAGCGCGTTATTCGATTGGTTCTCAGATAGAAACTAACTAATGCGTGGACGGGTTGTCATGCAACTGGCTGGCTAACCACTCGCGAAGAGTATGGGTCAACCCGATCCAACCTTCAAAGCGGCGAGGCTTCGTTTCTTCAGTATTCACCAGCTCGCCATGCAATAATCGACCGCGCCGGTTCAATGCCAGGCGCAGTATTACCGTTACATGGCGTATATCCGCCAGCTTGTCTACATTAGATGAAGAAGACAAGGCTTCGCCTCAGGCGCGCATCGAATCATGGACGCCATAGTAACACTTGGACCTGAGGTGGGTCTGAGGTGAGGCTGAAGTTGAGCTGAGATATGAATGAGGTCTAACTGAAGAATCGAAACTCAAACACGGCTGGGATCCGTACGGATCTGCTCGTACAAAGCGGCGGTCGCCGGCTCGGGTACAGCATTGAACTCAGTGCGCAAAATCGTTTGGCACAACCGATACTGACGCAGAGCCTGCGATCGTTCATCTTGCCGCACACAGCACCGCATCACCAGCCGATGCGCATCCTCGCGGCAAGGATCAGCAGACAGCAGCCGCCGGGCATATTCGAGACAGCTGGCGTAATCTCCGACAGTATAGGAATAGTCTGCCAGGCGCGCCAATAAAGTCAGGTAATGAGCGCGCAAAGACTCGCCAGCCAACAGCGCCTGCATGTCCGTGCCGACACACAGGTCGCCGCGATAGAGCTGAGCAGCGCGGCGGTAAGATTCAATAGCCGCCACCGGATCGCCTGCGCGTTCCTGTTTACGTCCGGCATCGACCAGCGTCTCGAACCAGGCGGCATCGACGGCCACGCCCGCTTCGTCATTCAGGCGGTAGTAACCATCGGTGCACAGGACCGGCGGCTCATTTCCGATTTTATCGCTCAGCAGCTTGCGCAGATTATGGACTAAACTATTCAGGGATTGACCCGCGAGGTTTAGATCGGTATCGGGCCACAGCAGCTGTAAAAGCGCCTCACGCGAGACGCTCCGGCCGTGTTCCAGCGCCAAAGCCGCCAGCAGCGATTTCGTTTTGGCGGCATTTCGCAGCGCCACCGGCTGACCAGACCGCAACAGGCGAAAGCTGCCCAACAAGCAGATCAAAACAGGCAAGTCGGCTTCAGCCGTCTTCACGTCAGCAGTCCATTTGGATCGAAATGCCATCGCGCCGGTGATGAGATTCATGTCGACCTCCGCCTACAACGCCACATGCAATGCGGCAGCATGTCACTGAAAACACGCCAACCAAACTCGCAAGCCAGACAAACAGCCGCCTGGCTCGCGAGCGCGCATTCAATAGTTCACTTGTCAATCGAGATAGAATGGTCAAACAGAGTGGTCAGGTTAACAGCGGTGACTGTTGGCTGGCAGTCACCGGCCTATATTTATTATACACGACTTGGGAAAATATCAAATTCCAGGGAATAGTCTGAGCACGTTAGCCGCGCGCTGATTGATGGCAAAGAGCCGTCGCTCCTCGCAGAAGCACAGATGGCGCAACTGCCGGATAATCTCGAGCGAGGCGGTGCTGGCGGTCTCATTTAGCGCATCAGTGATACGCCAGTAAGTCCCTCGATTAAATGAGTATTGCTGGAGGTTGTAAATGGCCAGGCGTAGGTCTGACCATTCGCAGTGACAGAGACTGTGTAATTAGCACCGGGTATCAATGGCGCTTTCGGAATCAGCACCACCGCGTCGCGACGATTGAGAATGCTGCGCCCCACGTTTTGCGTGTAACTGTCCGAATTGGTGTAGTTCGTTTCATCGAAGATACAATACTCAAGCGGCGTGGCGCCCTGCAGAAACGAATGTGCCGTAACACTCAGCGTCAAATTTCCGGGGCCGATCTGCAAAATGATCGGCAGGCCAGTGGGAGTGGAGTAGCCAGGGCAGGCCGCCAGCGGATCGGGCCACTCTCCGCCCGCATAGGATAGCAAACTAATCGTCTCGCCGTCGCCGGGATATTCAATCGGAAATGTGGTCGTCGGCGGAACCGTCCCTTGCCCACGAGCCACATCCACGGTTGCGGCCATTTGCCAGCCACCATCCGCCTCGCGATAGCTGCCATAACCCACCTGCTGCAAAGCCGGATCGATCAAAGCAACAGCGTGAAATGGTCCACGCATCCAGAAATCGATGGCATACGTGTCTGACGCTGTAGCGTTGCTGCTGACAAAGGTATTGCCGTTTTGGGCAGCCGCCAGCCCTTCAGGTGTATACCAGGGATTGCCAGGATCCTCGGAGTGACCAAGGTAATCATTCTTGACCATGTAACGGGCATGCTTCCAATCGCCATCGCTCCAGATCGGATTTTCAATGACTGCGGGCAAGTTGACCAACGCACGGTAGTTATTCAAATAGGCCAGCCAATCATTGGCCGGAGGTGGATTCAGCGTTGGAGTTGGCGTTGGCGTTGATGTTGGAGTCGGCGTTGACGTTGATGTTGACGTTGGAGTCGGCGTTGGCGTTGGTGTTGAAGTTGGCGTTGATGTTGGAGTTGATGTTGGAGTCGGCGTTAACGTTGGAGTCAGTGTTGGAGTCGACGTTGGAGTAAATGTAGGTTGGCTTAAGACAAGCGGCAGGTAGGTACAGTTAGATAGCGTGACTGTTCCACTGATCAAACCAGATGTGCAGGCATCGCTGGCCGGGTCGTTCCGGCCTGTTCCAGCCGCAACCGATGCTCGAGAGTGTGTGACCAGAGCCAAAATGGTTAGAAGCAAAACAAAGCTGAGCAGGATTGAAAGTGCCAGACGCTTGCCACGTGCAACGGCACCGGCATGATCGGTGCTACCGATGCCAGTAGTTTTTGGCGAATGAGGTGAGACAACAGGTGATTTCAAAAGTCACTTGACGAGTAAGCTAATCCACTTCACCTTACGAACTGCTCCGTGCTGCGCGTTCCGTTGCAAGGGCCCGCAGTCCGCGCACCAGCTGCAACCCAATCAGTGCCCACAAGATCAGCATGACGAAATAGGCAAATTGAATCGCGGTATCGCCGGACAGCCCAATCGGATCAAGTGGATGCAGCACCAACTGCGCCTGCCCTTCCAGCCAGAGGATCAATCCGGCCAGGGCGATATTGAGCACCGCCGACACTCTGGTATTCTTCATCACGACGCCAATCAGATACGCGATCGGCGCGAGGGCTGAGATTTGCAAGGTAAATATCCAACGCGGCTCGAACCACGCGATGCCGCCCCACGTCTGAATCGTCGTCACGAAACTGATCACGACGTACACGGCCCATAAGATCAGGCTGGCCTGAGCCAGCGCTCTCGCCCAATCCAACAGCGCCGATCGATTGAAGATCAAATAAGCCAGACTCAACAGCGCGGCCAGCATGAAAGTTGCCAGCACCACCCGGATGATGCCGGCGTGCACGTAGACCAGCCTCACTCGATCGCCCAGCACTTTATCAGCCGGCGCAATCAAAGCGAACACGACGATCAGCACAGCCAGGCTGATCAACGAAGGCAAAATGAGTTGCCGGCGGAAAAGAATGAAGTTCAAAATGATCTCCGTTAGGCCGGCACCGCTAATCGCTGCTGAGCCGTGACGACTTTCTTAATATCCAACACAACCAGACCCTCCTCGGACAATGTCAGCGCCAGGTAACTCAGCGGCTGAGTAGCGGGTCCACGCAACACGTAGCCGGCCGCATTGTACCGGCTGCCGTGACACGGACACTCGAACTGATCCTGGAGAAAGCCGACCGTACAGCCCAAATGCGAGCAGATTGCCGAGATGGCATAGAGGCCAGCTTCATCACGAAACAGCCACGCTTTTGCCTCCGCCAAAGAAGTTGCGCTGCCGACGGCATATTCGCCCGGCGCTTTCAATGTAAAGTGCGTCGGCGCAGAAGGTACCGGCTGATAGCCGAGATACTTCAACAAACCGATCAAGGCGGCAGCGCCCGACAGCCCCAGACTGATTTTAAGAAACATACGCCGCGAGAGTTCGGGAGAAGGCATAGCTTGTTTCAATCCGTTATCTGAATAGGACCGCCACTACCGGATGCCCGCAATCGTCAACACGCTGACGGCAATGGCAATCGCGGCCACGACGATTTGCGCGATGCGTCCCTCGCGGTTGAACCAGCGCGCGGCACCGATCGAATGGCGATCTAAAACAAACGGCACAACGACGATCAGCCCCAGCACGCCGATCGGGATGAGGATCCCCATCACAAACGGATCGCCCCAACGCAGCAACTGCTGCACCCAGATAAAAAACCAGGGCGCGCGGGCTTCACCCGGCAGCTGCAAAAAGTCGCCGACCGGGCCGAGCGACGGGGGAGACAGCAACGTTAACCCGAGCAGCCCAATCGTCACCAGCAAAGCGACAAAGGCCTCGCGTTTGACCAGCTCGTTGCGCGAGATGCGCACCGCGGTCGCAGGCAATTCGGTTTTCGGGCGGCTCGAAATACCGCCATCACGCCGCACGCGAAAGATGTGCCAGCCGACTACAGCCACGGCCAGCAGCATCAGACCAAAGATGTGCCAGCCAAAGAACCGCACGATGGTATCACCGCTGATCTCCGATCCGCCGACAACCAGGCCATAGAGTGCGGGGCCAATCCCTGGAATAGTTTTGAGGAGATTGGTGCCGACCAGCAACGCCCACTCAATATCGGTGTCCCAGCGCAACGCGTAGCCGGTGAAGTCGAGCAGCAACACAAAAACGAACAGGCTCACACCCAGTAGCCAATTGAAGCGGCGCGGCCGCTTGTACGCTCCCGTAAACACGACCCGCAGCAAATGCAGCCCGGCGACCACCACCAGGCCTTGCGCCGACCAGTAATGCACGCCGCGGACCAGCCAGCCATAGGGTACCAGATACGTCATCGCTTGAACGGACTTGTTAGCGCCGTCCGCACTCGGCACGTAATAGAGCAGCTCAAGCCCGCCCGTTAGAACCAACACACAGAACAAAAAGAAAGCAATGCCGCCTAATCCAAAAGTATAGCAGAAGCGCGCTTCACGTTCGGGAATTGTTGGCGGGTGGAGGTGATGAAAGAAAGTGGATCGCTTCGGCATGGTTTAACATTCAACCTGTCAGATCAATGACGTCGCAGTATCTGCCAGAAAAAGATGAGTGCCGCAATGCTTAGCAACCCAATCACCAACAGCGTCACCGGGCGTTCGTCAGCATTGAAAGGGGCCGGAGTACGCAGGCGAAAGACGGGTGCATTGGCTTCGGTCAGCGTCACACCCGCCGGCAAAACACCGGATTCACGCAGCAGAAAAGCTGTTACATTCCACCCATCCTCTACTCCCAAGTATTTTGGATCATACCACGGCATCGCCGTCGAAATAACATGGTGAAGTTCCGCCGCGTTCGTAAACCGCGCCAACGCATTGGGGCCAAGCAAGGGCGGCACTTTGCGCGGCAACTCAAAGCCCTCCGGCGGATGACGTTTGCCATGACACCCGGACTGCCAGCAGTTCATCTCTTCCGGCCCGAAAACTTCGCGCCACTCATCCGTCAAACCCTGCCCGCGATCGCCGTGGCACGGTATGCACACCAGCCAATAATACTCGGCGCCCTTGTCAGCCTGGGTCGGCGGTGTCGACGCCTTGGGCTTCGCCAATCGATCCAACGTGAGCGTCAAGACGAGATCGGGAAACGGCGTGATCCTGGGCGTGTGTGTGACTGTCGGCGTAACCACTTGCTGAGACGTAACGCGTTGGGCTGGCGTGAACAGGCCTGCGAAGATCATGATGCCCAATACTAAAAAGATCACTACCCATGCGCGTTGCGTTCGTGCCGTTGTCAAGAATGCACCGCCCCCAAAATTTTAGTGAAGCCATGATACCACACGACAGGCATGGCACTGACAGCGTTAGCCAGAGCAGCGGCCTCAAGCGTCGACATATTTACTCCAGTAGGTTGACGCAAGTTCATCACCAATTTCGCCAGAAAAGATGCACGCCCGCCGGCCCAGGTCGAGCGCGAGTGATTGTATGTCGGATCGAAAGATTGAGCAAACGTCGCATTTTAGAAGATCGATTGACAGGCCGCGCAAAAGCAGGTATGATTTTATCGTCTGGCAGCAAAATCGAAGCGATAATTTGCCGATGTCAACGATCTACGGCTTCATGATGTATCAGTGCTCCTGTACCGTGCGGAGACGGTGGTCTTCGTCACCGGCGCAGGGGCTTGCCTGCTAGCCGATCGTCACACGAGGCCCACCGTTTTCCGCTGCTCGAAGCGGACAGGTCGGTGAGCCACTGCGCAGTCCTAGCGCATCATTGGTCGTATCAACAGCGTCACCGATCTATCCGGTGGCGCTGTTTTGATTTTGCTGCACAACAAAAATCACACACTTCTTGGGAGACAAAAATGAAAATCGCAAATGATGTCACAGAATTGATTGGCAATACTCCGCTGGTGCGACTTCGCCGCCTGACGGAAGGTGCAGTCGCCGATGTCGTCGCCAAATTGGAATTCTATAATCCAGCACACAGCGTCAAGGATCGTATCGGCGCATCGATGATCGATGCTGCCGAAAAAGCAGGCAAGATCAAACCGGACACGATTATCCTGGAACCCACCAGCGGCAATACTGGCATCGCCCTGGCGATGGTTTGCGCGGCGCGCGGCTACAAATGCGCATTCGTCATGCCGGACACCATGAGCAAGGAACGGCGCATGTTGCTGCGCGCTTACGGCGCAGAACTGATCCTGACACCCGGCTCAGGCGGTATGCCTGGCGCGATTGCGAAGGCTGAAGAATTGGCCGCTTCCGATTCGCGTTACTTCATTCCGCAGCAATTCAAGAATCCGGCCAATCCGGAGATTCATCGCACGACCACGGCCGAGGAAATCTGGCGCGACACCGATGGCAAAGTCGACTTCCTCGTCTCGGGCATCGGTACCGGTGGCACGATCACGGGCGTGGGTGAAGTAATCAAGTCACGCAAGCCATCGTTCAAAGCCATCGCCGTTGAGCCGGATGCTTCGGCCGTATTGTCGGGCAGCCCTAAAGGGCCGCATCCCATTCAAGGCATCGGCGCAGGTTTTGTGCCGGATGTTCTCAATACCAAAATCTATGACGAGATCATCCGTGTCAAGAACGACGACGCTTTTGAAATCGCCCGCCGCATGGCGAAGGAAGAAGGATTGCTGGTCGGTATCTCGTCCGGCGCAGCGACGTGGGCGGCTCTGCAAGTCGCCAGGCGACCTGAGAACGCCGGAAAACTAATCGTCGTGATCATCCCCTCCTTTGGTGAGCGATACCTGAGCACCGCTTTGTTTGCGAATCTGGCGGACTAAAAAATCAAGTGGACGAGGAAACAAGTAGATAAGGAGTCGAAGGATGATCCTTGTCTACTTGTTTACTTCGCAACTCAGAGGTGAGCATGTTCAACACACTTCGTCGTGATATTCAATCCGTGTTCGATCGCGATCCGGCAGCACGCAGCGTGCCCGAAGTGTTACTGTGCTATCCAGGTCTCTATGCCATCTGGGGTTATCGCCTCACGCATTGGCTGTGGAGACATGGTTTTAAAGTATTAGGCCGCTACCTCTCGCAAATCATACGTTGGTTCACCGGCATCGAAATTCATCCCGGCGCACAGATCGGTCCCGGCCTGTTCATCGATCACGGCATGGGCGTCGTCATCGGCGAGACCGCTGAACTCGGCTCGGACGTGACCCTGTATCACACCGTCACTTTGGGTGGCACCAGTTGGCAAAAGGGCAAGCGCCATCCGACGCTGGGCGATCGGGTCACCGTCGGCGCAGGCGCCAAGATTCTCGGCCCGATCACCATCGGTCATGACAGCCGCATCGGCGCGAACGCCGTCGTCGTGAAATCCGTCCCGACGAACTCGGTCGTCGTCGGGGTGCCAGGCCAAAACATCGCGCGCAGCCGGCCGCATACGGCGAAGGATCGGCCTGATCTGGAACATTCGCTGTTGCCTGATCTCGTCGGTGTCACATTGCAATCACTGCTGGCTCGCGTCGACGAACTGGAGCGCCGCGTCGATGGCCACGTCGAGCACGAGGATGTTCACCTGCCGGAGGCCGGGGTGTGGCGCGGCGAAGACTTTGCGATTTAGCTGTCGGCGCGTGGAGCCAGTCACCGATAGGCCTGCGAGACTTCGCGCCTCGCAGGCTTTTCATTTGCCCTTGCTCGCTTCGAGGAAATACAAAACGAAGTAACCGACCAGCAGCAGCAACCAGCCGGCGATCTGCACCATCTCCAGAAACCGCGACCACGAAAACGTGAAGTTCTCTTGAATGATCTGCACGATCGATTCCAGGTTGTCCAATTTCGATCGAATCGCACTCTTCCACTCGTCGAGGTAGAACTCTTCGTAGATGACTTTGTAGACTTTGGCCGTATACCAGTCGCCGATCAACAGCAGGCTTTGATCGATCTTCTCGAAGTCGAGCATGATTTCAAGCCGCTGCTCAATCACCTGGCGCAGCACGCGTTTCGGCCGATTGGGCAGCAACGAGGCACGTGTACCCGTCTGTAAGTTATCACTGACCGTCTGCAAGTTCCGCTCGAGGGTCTGATCGAGGAGGCGATAGCGCAGCAACTGGTAATTGCCGATCTTGAGCAGTTCGATGTCGGATTGAAAATCCTCTTCGGGCGAGATGATCACGGCCCCTTCCCAATCGACGACGATCAAGTCGGCATGGGAATACCGCACACGGGATGCCAGAATTTGTTCAATTTCAAGCGGGCCAAAAACTTCACGCTGTGAGCGAATAAAACGCGCCAACGCTTGCCCTTTGCGATCGAGGAATTCATCGGGGGTGCCCTCGATCGTTTTGAACATCAGCACCATATACTCTTCGGTCATGTTGCTCAAAGCCTGCTGATCCCCGATCAAACGCGCTTTCAAGCCCGCCTGTACCCGCGCCTTGACTTGCAATGTATCCACGCTCAAAACATCCGGCAGCGTGAAGTGGCACTCGGCCATTTGCGCCAGGCCGTCAAACGACTGGCGCAGAATCGAAACACGCACACCTTCCACATCGATCGCCTCTGAACCGATCAAGCGTATGTCGATGTCGGTGGGTGTAAAGTAAGGCGCGTCACGCAGGCGGCGCTGAATCGCCTCGGGGGAATTCGCCGACGCGACCGGGCCGATGGGCGTGACAAGTAGATAGCACAGCTGTGCATCGATTCGATCAGCGGACAAGGTAGCGGGCATTATGGTCCCTCAAACGCCTCAATGGTTGCGCGCCAATCGTCTGGCATCGGCACGCTGCGACCGGCAGTGTAATCATACATCACATTGACTGTCCGCCCGACCGCCATAATCTGATCGGTCGCCTGATCCACTAACTGATACTCCATGACAAAACTCGAATTGCCGATGTTAGCCACACGCGTCTTGACGATCAGCCGGGTATGCATCTGGATCGGCACTTTGAACTGGCAAGTCGCTTCGGCAATGATAAAGAACACGGCCGGGAAGTCGCCTTGGAGCAATCCAAGTCGCTCGAAGTAGTCAGAGCGCGCCATTTCCAGATACGTGAAAAATACAGCATTATTGACGTGCCCGAATGCATCCAGATCACGGAAGCGCACGCGAATAGGGATCGAGAAGTGAAATTGATCGCTGGACAAAATTCGGCCTCAGGCAGAGATGTCGATCAGTTGAAGATAATGTTGAAGATTCTCGCGCGTGATCACGGTGAGATCCGATGGCACATCAGCCGGATCGAACCAGCCGATTTCGGTGCACTTGCCGGGTTCCAGGATCTGAGGCTCGCCCGACGTGATAGCGCACACGTAAGTCGGCGACACCCAGTGCTGGCCTTCGTCCGGCAAAATGTGATCGGCCACATCCAGCAAGTGGCGCACTTCGATCTCGATACCATATTCTTCGCGCACTTCACGCTTGAGCGCATCGACTAATTTTTCGCCAAACTCGACCGAGCCGCCGGGAAATTCCCACAGGCCGCGTTCGTTCTTCGCAAGCGGACCGCGCCGTGCCAGAAATAACCGGCCCTTTTTATCGACGACGATCACGCCCACTCCGACGCCAATGTAATCAATGCCGCGCTTCATCATTCACCCTCTTTCACCACGGGTTACACAGATGCACACCCATCGTCAGTCAAGAATCGGCGCACCGACTCATTGAGCGTGAGTTCACCGGCTAACACCGGCGCTTCGTATTGCTGCGCCCATTCATACAGCTGAGATTGAGCCAGGTGCAGTTCTTTGCGGATCAGTGGTGCGAACGCGCCCGACTGATCCATGAAGCCCGTAGCCTCAAAGTCGCGATCGGCCCGCCGCCGATCATACTCCAATCTGACGATCTCGGCCTGCCATTCGTTGTCGCGCCACGTCAACTGGCCGTAGCTGGCACGCAGATCGCCATCGAACGGCAAACCCACTGCCCCGACGTTGACGACCAGCGTTCGATCGATACGGCGGATCAACGGTTTATGCGTATGACCCACGCACAACAACACCGGCGGCGGATCGATCAATCGACGCAAAACATCGTCCGGCGCGTAAGTGTAAATTCCAGCGCGGGTGCCGCCCATCGAGGCATGCACCACACGGAAGGTGCTGCCGTCCGGTGCAAGGCCATTTTGCTGCAGAGGCATTGCAGCCAAAGCCGACACATCACCCTTCAACTGCTGAAAGGTCCAGAAAGATGCGGAGCGCAGATCGAACTGCGCTCCGCTGCGCGGCGTCTCAGGGTGCGCGTGAGTCATCACATACTCCTCGTGATTGCCCAGCACCGTCAGCCAACCGGCGGTTCGCATCTTGTCCTGCACGAAACGCAAGCACTCCAGCGGGCGCGGGCCGCGATTCACGAGATCGCCAGCCACGATCACCCAATCGGGCCGCCACTTCTCCAATTGCGCCGCCACCGCTTCTAACGCAGCGAAGTTGGCGTGAACATCAGCTAACACGGCTAGTTTCATTAAATCATTCTCCAAAACATTCAGTCAGTATCTCTGCTATAATCCAGCGCACAACTTTACCACAAGGTGCGACAATCCCTCATGCGAACGTTTTCCTCAACCCTCGTTCGACAGCTGGCCATCACCAGGCAGCGATTGGTTGGACAGCGGCCTTCACCCGATGCCGCGGGCATTCTTGAAATTGTACGCGATCTCGGCTGCCTGCAACTTGATCCGATCAGCGCCGTAGCAAGATCGCATCGGCTGGTCCTCTGGAGCCGCATCGGCAACTATGATCTGGCCGAACTCGATCAGTTGCTATGGACTGATCGCACGCTCTTTGAATACTGGGCCCACGCCGCCTCAATTGTGCTGACCGAAGATTATCCAATCCATCGCAGATTGATGCAACGTTATGCGACCGGCGAAGCCACCACGGCGCGCGATCAACGCTTCCGCATCTGGCTCACCGAAAACGAAAGTCTGCGCCGCCACCTTCTCGGCGAGCTGCGGCGCAATGGTCCCCTGCCCGCGCGGGCCTTTGAAGACAAGGCCCAGGCGGAATGGCATTCGACCGGCTGGACTTCCGGCCGCAATGTTAGCCAGATGCTCGATTACTTGTGGACCAAAGGCCAGATCATGGTCGCGGGTCGATCGGGCCTTCAGAAACTATGGGACTTGAGCGAGCGCTGTTTACCCGATTGGACTCCGCGTGAAACATGGCCTCACCGCGAAGTCGTTTATCGCGCGGCGCAGAAATCATTAAAGGCGCTGGGCATCGCCACGCCGAAACAGATCGAACAACATTTCATTCGTGGTCGATACGACGACCTGGCAAAGACGCTGCGCGATCTCGAAAAGGCCGGCCGCATCGAACGTGTGCAGATTGCCGAAGAAGGATCAATCTGGCCGGGCGATTGGTACGTTCACACCGCTGATGCGCCTTTACTCGATCAGCTCAGCGCCGGTGAGTTTGATGCTTCGCGCACGACGCTGCTTTCACCCTTCGACAATCTCATCTGCGATCGGGCGCGCACGCAGCGGCTGTTCAATTTCGACTTCACGATCGAAATTTACGTGCCCGCGCATAAACGCCAGTACGGCTACTACGTCCTGCCCATCTTGCGCGGTGATCGATTGATCGGCCGCATCGATCCACAGATGAATCGAGAACAGGGACGCTTGACGATCAACGCCGTATACGCCGAACCCGATGCGCCGCTGACGCGGGCCGCGGCCCGATCGATTCGCAGCGCCATCGAGGACCTGGCCATGTTTCTCGGCGCGAACGAGATTGCGTACGGCAAACGCATCCCAGATGGTTGGCAACGAGACCTACTTCGATAAACCGGCTCTTCCGACTTCGGCGGGGCGATGGCACACTTGCACCGCGATGCGGAGCAGTGCAGGTGTAGGGATGCCATCGCTACGACCTTACAAACCGTAGTTCCGGCACGCTTCGCGCCACGCCGGCTGCGCAGCGTCCCGTTCAACCCGGAAGAGCCGATAAACCTTAACCACGGGAACACGGAGACCACAGAGATTCGGTGATTTCCCCATGTCTCCGTGACTCTGTAGTTTTATCCCACATCGGCCAATTCGAGATACTCCGCCAATCCGCCGGCCTTTACCGCCCAGATGCGCGTGGCAAAGCCCTGAATGAAGTAACGATCGTGGACGACGGCCAACGCCGTGCCTTCGAAGTTCGCCAGGGCTTGCTCAAACTGCGTGCGCGATGGAATGTCGAGGTGATTGATTGGCTCATCGAGCAATAGAAAGTTGCAGCCCTGCGCTACCAACAACGCCAGCATCAAGCGCGCCCGTTCGCCATACGATAGCGACTTATTCGACACCAGCGGCTGATCACCCGTAAACAAAAAGTAATGCAAGAAACTGCGCGCTTCGGTATCGTTCATGGGCACGCGGGCTTGCAGGCTTTGCAGCGGTGTCGAATCTGGATCAAGTATATCTTGCTCCTGCGCGAAGTAGCCCACGCGCACATTCGCACCGAGCCGCACCTTGCCTTTCACCGGTGATAGCTGTCCGACGATCATTTTGATCAACGTCGATTTGCCGCTGCCGTTCTCGCCAATCAATGCCACACGTTCGCCCTGGCGGATCGACAAAGACACATTGCCCAGCAGTATCCGATCGCCGTAACCCACGCTAACGTCTTCCAGCCGCAGCACGTCTTTACCGCTTTCCATCAAGTCGCCGAAATCGACTTTCATCTGCCACGGCAGTTTGGGCTTATCGATTCGTTCATCTGAATCCAGATAACGGTCCAGTTTCTTTTCGCGGGACTTCGCTTTATTCGCCACTTTCCTGGCGGCACGTCGCACATTCGGTTGACGCGGCGTCGTGCTGCGCTCGACGGAACGGGCCTGTTCAAGGGTGTGAGCGATGTCTTGCTTCATGCGGTGGATTTCGGCTGCTTGCTGCTTATACGCTTCCCGTTGTCGCTCGTGCTCGGCCAGACTCTGCTCCAGGTAACCGGTGTAATTACCGACGTAAGAACGCAACGTGCGGGTATGCGGATCAAGATACAGCATGTGGTTCACGGCTCGATCGAGGAACACGCGATCGTGCGAGACCAACAGCACCGCCCCTTTGAAATCAATCA
>JADGQE010000274.1 GCA_017882055.1 Thermoflexales bacterium | reverse complement strand
CCGGAACCCACCATCGTTTTGTTATCCGACTTCATTTAACTAACGACCTTGTCTCTCGAACCTCTCCTCCTCCAACTCCGGGCCGATCGTTCTTTCATGCGCGACGTGGTGGCCTGGGAGCGCGTCCCTGCCCGACCGGCGCGTTACGCGCCGTTTCCGTCTACGCTCGATCAGCGCTTGATCGAGGTGCTGCGTGCGCGCGGCATCGATCGGCTCTACACGCATCAGGCCGCCGCGATTGAAGCGGTGGCGCGCGGGCAGAATCCGGTGGTTGTGACTTCGACTGCCTCAGGCAAGACGTTGTGCTACAACCTGCCGGTGCTGCACACGCTGCTGTCTGATCCCAATGCCACTGCGTTGTATCTCTTTCCGACCAAAGCACTGGCGCACGATCAATTGGTGACGCTCAATGAATTGATTGACGGTGTGGGTGTGGTGACCGGCTTTCCAGCCGGTCAATCTGGCCGACTCGAAAGTCGGACCACACGGCGGCTGCCATTACTGGCCCAGGCTTATGATGGCGACACTTCGCGCGAGCGGCGTCGATCGGCGCGCGAGGCGGGTGGCATTCTGATTACCAATCCCGATATGCTGCACACCGGCATTCTGCCGCATCACACGCAGTGGGCGGCGTTGTTTCAATCGCTGCGTTACATCGTCATTGACGAACTGCATACGTATCGCGGCATCTTCGGCAGCCACTTTGCCAATGTGCTGCGCCGCCTCAAGCGCATCTGCCGTTTCTATGGCTCACAGCCGCAATTCATTCTGGCTTCTGCCACCATCGCCAATCCGCAGCAGCTGGCCGAGCGACTCATCGAAGAAAACGTGGCGCTGATCGACGACGACGGCGCGCCGCGCGGCGAGAAGCATTGGATCTTGATCAATCCGCCGTTGATCGATCCGGCGCTGGGCCAGCGTCGATCGATGGTGCTGCAAGCGCGCGATATCGCTGCCCGGTTTTTGCAAGCCGATGTGCAAACGATTGTTTTTTCGCGCGCCCGATCGACCACCGAGGTCCTATTGACCTACTTGCGTGAATCGATCGCGTCTGAAGGCGGCAATCCCGCCACGATTCACGGCTATCGCGGCGGTTATCTGGCTGAAGAACGTCGCGGCATTGAAAAGGGACTGCGCGAAGGATCGATTCGCGGCGTCGTCTCGACGAATGCGCTCGAACTGGGCGTCGATATCGGTCAACTCGATGCGGCGGTGCTGGCCGGTTATCCGGGCACGATCGCGTCGGCGCTGCAGCAGGCCGGTCGGGCGGGGCGTCGATCGGGCGTATCAGCAGCGGTGATCGTCGCCAGCGCCTCGCCGCTCGATCAATTCATCGTCACGCATCCGCGTTACTTCTTCGAACGCTCGCCCGAGCACGGCTTAATCGCACCGGATAATCTGATCATCCTCAGTAATCACCTCAAGTGCGCGGCGTTTGAGCTGCCTTTCGATGCAGGTGAAAGATTCGGTCGTTTCGAGCAGACCGATGAATTGTTGGAGGCTTTGGTCGAAGAAGGTAGCCTGCATAAGCAAACGAGTCAGCGCACTGATCTGCCGGATCGATATTTTTGGATGGCGGATCAATATCCCGCGACTGAACTATCACTGCGCACGGGCACGGCTGATACGATCGTGATCCTCGATCAATCGGAGGCCCGCGCCCGTTCGATTGGCCAGATCGATCGCGAATCCGCACCGACTCACGTTCATGTTGGCGCGATCTACATTCACGAAGGTCAATCGTTTCTGGTCGAGGAACTTGATTGGGAGAACGGGCAAGCCCTGGTCACGCCGGCGCACGTCGACTACTATACCGAGGCCAGCACCGCCGTCAATGTCGATGTCGAGAACGAGCAGCAGCGCGAGGAAGTGAGCGGCACGATCAAGAGTTTAGGCGAAGTCCGTGTGTCATGGTTGACGACGGGTTTTCGCAAGATCAAGCTCTACACGCATGAGACGCTAGGCTGGGGCGAAATCGATTTGCCCGAGCAAGAAATGCATACCACCGCCTATTGGTTTTGCGTCGAGCCTGATCTGGCTGATCGCTTGATCGAAGCTGGTGTGATCTTTGCGCCGAACGATTATGGTCCCGACTGGGATTCGATCCGCGAGGCGATCCGCCAACGTGATGGCTATCGCTGCCGTAAATGCGGCGCGGCTGAGACGCCGGGACGCGTGCACGACGTGCACCATATTCGCCCGTTTCGCGAGTTCGGCTATCGGCGCGGCGTGAACGACAACGATAAAATCGCCAATGCGCCGGAGAATTTGCTAACGTTCTGCCGTGCTTGCCATCATCGCGTCGAAACGGCGATCGGTCTGCGCGGCGCATTGAGCGGCCTGGGTCATGTGTTGGGCGAGATTGCCCCGTTGTATCTGATGTGCGATCCGCGTGACATCGGCGTGATTGCTGAAGCGCGATCGGCCTTTACCGAATTGCCCACGGTCACGATCTACGATCGCGTGCCGGCGGGCATCGGTTTTAGCCAGGAGTTGTTTGAGTTGCACGATCAGTTGTTGATCGCCGCGCGTGACGTGGTGGCAAACTGCAAATGTGAATCGGGTTGCCCGGCCTGCGTCGGGCCGATCAGCCCTGGCGAGGCCGAGCGGGAAAACGAATTGAACGTGAAGACCTTGACGCTTAAACTGCTGAAAGCGCTAACGGGGGTTTAGGACGATAATGCCCTATAAATGGCCAGCCCCCATCACAGCGGGGGGTTGTGATGGGGGCGGCAGCCAAGGGAGGAGACTCAGTCTCATGCGCTGACCCATAGGGTCGGCATTTCGACTTAGTTGCTGTTGCTTAGGCGTTATAATACTCTGACATGCTATTGTAACCTAGTGACAAACATCATGAAACCGATATGACGGTTGTCGGGTGACTGATGAATCGGGCAGGACGGCATTGGTAGTAGGTGTTCAGTTTACAACAACGGAACATAATGGAGCAGTCTTGAATCGCCATTTCCGATATCAAAATCACTCTTTCAGGAGACGAGTCATGAACCTTCAAGATCGACAGCGCCACACTTTGTTCGTTGTACTGGCGGGTTTGTTTCTGATGAGTCTGGCATGTTCAGTAGGTGGCGGCACGCCAGAGGTTACCATCACGCCATCTGTGCTCGTTCCAGCCACCCTGCCCCCCATTGCGCAGGTGACGCCATTGGTGGTGGCGACGCCAACCGTGGCCACCACGCCGACCGAGACGCCGCCAAGCGGAACCGGCCCGGGCGGCTGTGTATTGAGTGAACAGTTTGTCGCCGATTTAACGATCCCAGATAATATGGTCCTGGCGCCCGGCGCGGCCTTTATCAAGACTTGGCGTGCCCAAAACACAGGCACTTGTACATGGGATACCAGTTACCAATTGGTGTTCGCTGACGGCGAGCAAATGGGCGGGCCAACAGGCGTGAATGTGAACAACACCGCGCCTGATGGCGAGGCCGATATTTCAGTGAATTTGACTGCGCCCTCGATTCCCGGTACACACACCGGGCGCTGGCGACTGAAGGCGAGCAACGACGCGATCTTTGGCGCACTGACGGTGGTCATCGTAGTGCCGGGTACGCCGACGCCGACGCCTACTCTCACCGCGACCGCGACGCCGACGATCACCGTCGGCCCGTGGAATGGTCATTGGGAAACGAATTGTGGCAGCACCGGCTGTGGCACGATGGATCTTGTGCAACAGGGCGCTATAGTCACGGGCACATTTGAGGGCGGTGGCGTGATCAACGGCACGGTCTCAGGCACGCGTTTGACCGGCATCTGGAAACGAGGCAGCTCGGCAGGCTCAATCGACTGGTGGATGGGCGGAGCCGGTCTGAAGTGGCGCGGTAATTTCGATGCAATCAATGCCTGGTGCGGACATCGCACCGGTCAGACTGATCCAGCCCCGTGCGGTGTGGGCACCTTCACGGGCGACTGGTATGCAGTTTGCGCCGGCTGCGATGGCGCGCTGCACATTGATCAAGACGGGCGCACTTTCAGCGGCACTTATGTGAGTGGAACCATTAGCGGTACGATTGACGGCGTCACCGCCACCGGGACGTGGCACAAGACTGATGCGACCAGCGGTCCGTTTACGTGGTATCTGATCAATGGTCAACAATTCAATGGCAACTCCAGCGGCACCAATCAATGGTGCGGCTATCGCAGCGGCTCCGGCGCGCCATCACCCTGTTTGAAACCGTAGCAAAGCAATCGCGCCTGAGCATTCCACGGCGGGCATAAACCTGGCACTGGCTTGCTTCATGTTGGGTTTATGACAGGCATGTTGCGCGAATCTGCTGTACAATTACTGAGGCTGGTTCGGTGATCAATCACGCTAGGAGTGTTCACCATTGACTAATGGTTGACACTCGTTCTTCAAATATGCTATAGTTTGTTTCACAGTTGGGCGCTTCAAAATAGTTGAGTGGTATGTCGGCTGTCACAAACCTGAACGGCTAGTTGGGGACTGGGCGCGATGGATGAAGGGAAGCCGCAACAAACACCGGGCGTGCGGGAGGGGCTGCAGATCGTCGAGTGGCTCATCCGGCTCGAGATTGCACGTCTGCGTGCATCGGGTGTGCCCGCGGGTCAGGATGAATTCCGCGGCCTGTATCTGTCCGATGAGCAGATCGATGGGTTGCTGGCGAATCCGGTGCAGGGTGATCACGCGACTCAACTGGCTCAGATCGGGGCTGAGATCAATCGGGCGCGTGAAAGCCTCAAAACGCTGTCGACCCATGCCGGCGGTCCGCTGGGCCAGCTCATCCGATCGGCCGGCCTCAATCCTTTTGAAACCGGTTGCCTCCTGGTGTGCCTCGCGCTTGAAGCTGACTTGCGCTTTGAGCGCCTCTTCGCTTACGTTCAAGATGATGTGACTAAACGCCGACCCCGCGTCGATCTAGTCGTCCGCTTACTGGCTGATCCTGCCAACGCCGCTAATGTTCGCGGCGCTTTTGCGGTCGATGCGCCTTTGCGCCGCTATTATTTGCTTTCACTACGCAACGAACCCAATCAAACCCATACACCGCTGCTGGGGCAGTATCTTTCGATCGATGCACGCATCGCCGCATTCCTTTTGGGCCAAAATGCGATCGATGAGGCGCTGCGCCCGCACGCCGAATTGATCACGCGACCCACCAGTCCCCTTTCCCTTTCGGTTGATTTGACGGATCGACTCAAAGCTCTGGCCGCACTGCCGCCCACCGCATTGACCGATCCGGTGCTGTTGTTGACGGGCCGCACGACGCTGGAGCAGCAACAAGTGGCCTTTGCGCTGGCGCGATCGAGTGGCATTAATCTGCTCAGCGTGAATTTGCCCGTGTTGTTAGCGAACATGAGCATGGACACGGCGCTCACGTTGGCCCAGCGCGAGGCCGCGTTGCAGCCGGCGGCCTTGTTTCTGCCGTCACTCAATCTGCTCAAGACTGAGCAGGCTGATCAGTTTCGCACTCGCCTGGGACAATCACGTTTTGCGCCGCTCATCATTCTGGGTGCGGAAGGCAATTTCAACTGGCCGGGCATGACGATTGCGCTGCCCGATCCTGATTATGATGCGCGGCTCAAACTGTGGATGTTTTATCTCGGCGCAGAAGCGCAGTCGATCGAGACGGCTTCGCTCGAAAAGCTGGCCGGCAAGTTCGAGTTATCGGCGCAGCAAATCGCCGATGCCGCGCGTGCCGGACGCGGTCATGCCCGTTGGCGCAGTCCGGCTCAGCCTAGCCTGTCGATCGACGATCTGTATGTGGCCGCTCGATCGCA
>JADGQE010000273.1 GCA_017882055.1 Thermoflexales bacterium | reverse complement strand
ACCCGCCCGGCAATTCGCATCGCCGAGCGGGTCAGCCAACACCCACAACTCCCGAAATGAAAAGTCAGCAACCGGGCATCTTCGTGGACTTCGATCGCTTTGATGTCAAACGAATGGAATTGCACAGTGCTCCCCGACAGTTTCGCGACAAAATCTTGGTAGGCCTGTTGGGTCTCGGTCAGACCGGCGGCAACTGCGCCCTCCTGAACCGTGGCAAAGTATGTATCGAGCGCATTGGGATTGTTGAGTTGAAAGCCGTTCAGCGCCGCTGATTGAATTTCATCGATCACGCGCCGCACGGCGCGTTCCTCGGCGCCTTGTTGCGTCAACAAGGCTATGCCAATCACGATGGCAAATAGCACGACCAACCCAGTGATCTTCTTCATTGGACACCCCCCGTGTCATTCGCGCTGTCATTACATCAATGTGGTTGTTTGGCTGATGGATGCAGCCGGCGCGGGAAGAAAGCCGGTGTGCTGGCCGCGTAGTTAGCATAGGCTACGCCAAACTGAGTCAGCGCCTCGCGCTCTTCGCGCCGCGCCAGCCGGATATACATCATCACCAGGATCGGGAACATGATCAGCGTGATCAGCGTCGGCCACTGGATCAGAAATCCGATCATGATCAAGATGAAGCCAACGTATTGAGGATGGCGCACGTAGGTGTATAAGCCAGTCGTGGCGATCTGTCCCGCGCGTTGTGCGCTGTAAAGCACACTCCAGGCAGAACCTAGCACGATGAATCCACCTCCAATGAAAACATCGCTGAGCAGATGCAGCGGACTCATGTGCTGATCGCCTTGCCAATGATCGGCGTTTTCCGCTTTCAGTTTTTGGCATAAAATTCGGGGGCTTGCGCAAATTTTTGCGCACAAGCAAAGGAACAAAAGTGATACAGGCGATCTCGAAACGGCAACTGCGCCGGGGCGGTATCAGGATCGAGTCCCATACGACAGACCGGATCAATTTCGTGATGCGTCATATGGCGTTGCGCATCTTCGATCTCGAAAAGCGCAACGGGTTGCTCCACGTTTTTAAAACTGACGATCCCGACTGAATGTATCACGGCAACATCCAAACTGCGAATTGACTCGGCAACGGCTTCCGTGCAAAGAATTTGATCGGAGCGGGCATACGCTGTAACACGCGCAGCGAGATTCACTGTTGCGCCGAAGTAATCGCCTGACCGTTCCACTGCTGAACCGCTATGTAACCCGGCGCGCACCGCCGGAAAACCCGTTTCAGCGCGCGCAGATGCAACAAGCCGAAGGGCGGTTGAAACCGCCGCGGGCGGTTGATCGGCAACAATCATCACCGCATCCCCTATCGTTTTAATCAGGCGCACTTCACCAATGCGCGAAGCATACGCCAGATTATAAAAGCGAGCGACTACATCTGCCGCAACATCATCGCCATGCGTTTCGGCGAGAGCGGTGAATCCGGCAAGGTCGGCGAAGAGGAAAGTTAGCAGGGCTTTTTCCATTATCATTCCACGATCAATTTGCCGCGCAGCATGCCCATCATGCATTGAAAGCCGTATTCACCGGGCTTGTCAGGCGTGAACTCGACGCTGACCTCTTCACCTTCCGGCAGTTTGGCGCTTTGATTGAAGTCGGGGAAAAGTACCATTTCTGAGCAGGCCGAACTTTCCTGGCGTGTGAAGCGCAGCCGCACGGGTCGCCCGGCTTTTACGACAATGAGATCAGGCGTGTATCCGCCTTTCACGGTGACGGCCACTTCTTGTGCACCGCTCGCACTGACGGCTGCTTGCGTCTTCGCCTTGGGCGCAAACCAGAAGAACCAGGCAATGAAAAGGCTGAGGGCCAGGCCCGCGATCGTAACCACAATTTGTGCAGGTGTCATGTTATCTCTCCATTCGTTGATCGTTGAGATGTTACTTCGCGCTGAAGCGCGGCTTGAACGTGCGCAGCCGATTGGCATTGCTGACGACGGTCACACTCGAGAAGGCCATCGCCGCACCGGCCAACAGCGGGCTGAGCAAAATGCCGAAGAACGGATACAGCACGCCCATCGCGACCGGCACACCCAGTGCGTTGTAAATGAACGCGCCGACTAGATTCTGTTTGATGTTGCGCATCGTGGCGCGGCTCACTTCGATGGCGGTGACGACGCCCTTCAGGCTGCCTTTGATCAAGGTGATGTCTGAGGCTTCGATCGCGACATCCGTGCCGGTGCCGATGGCCAAACCGACATCTGCTTGCGCCAACGCGGGCGCATCGTTGATGCCGTCGCCCACCATCGCGACTTTTTTACCTTCTGCTTGAAGGAGATGCACGTTGTGCGCTTTGTCTTCCGGCAAGACCTCGGCTAAGACTCGATCGACGCCGACTTGTCGCGCAATCGCATTGGCGGTGCGCTGATTGTCGCCCGTGATCATCACTACTTCAATCCCCATCTTGTGCAGAGCCGCGATCGCTTCAGCCGAATCCTCTTTGACGGTATCAGCCACGGCCACGATGCCCGCCGCATGACCATCGATTGCAACATACATCGGCGTCTTGCCATCGTCGGCCAACTGCGCGGCTTTCGCTTCCAGATTACCCAGGGCGCTTGATTCGCGCTGCATCATCTTGAGATTGCCCAATACGACTCGTCGCCCTTCCACCGTCGCAATCACGCCGTGGCCCGGCACTGCCTCAAAGGCACTCGGTTCCACAAGGTTCAACTGGCGGGCCTTCCCACCTTCGACGATGGCTTCAGCCAACGGATGTTCCGAGGATCGCTCGACTGAGGCCGCCAGTCGCAGCAAGTCGTTCTCTTGCCATTCACCGACCACGACGACATCAGTCAGTTCCGGCTTGCCTTTGGTGATGGTGCCGGTCTTATCCAGCACCACCGTCTTGATCTGATGCGCCGTTTGCAGCGCTTCACCCGATCGAATCAGGATGCCGTTCTCCGCGCCCTTGCCGATGCCCACCATCAAACTCATCGGCGTGGCGAGACCGAGCGCGCACGGGCAGGCGATGATCAACACCGTCACACTCGTCACCAGGGCAAAGACCAGTGGGGGCTGCGGGCCGAAGTCAAACCAGACCACGAAGGTGATTACCGCGAGGATCATCACGATCGGCACGAAGTAACCGGATACGGTATCCGCCAGTCGCGCGATCGGCGCTTTGCTGTTCTGCGCGTCCTGCACCATCTTGACAATCTGCGCCAGCGCCGTGTCCTTGCCGACCTTCGTCGCGCGGAACTTGAACGCGCCGGTCTTATTCAACGTCGCACCGATCACTTCGTCGCCGGACTTCTTCGACACAGGCAGCGATTCGCCGGTGAGCATCGATTCATCGACCGCCGAACTGCCTTCAATAATCAACCCATCGACCGGCACTTTCTCGCCGGGGCGTACCAGCACAATATCGCCGGCCAGCACTTCTTCGACGGGAATATCGATCTCTTGACCACTACGGATGACGCGTGCTGTCTTGGCTTGCAGGCCCATCAGTTTCTTGATCGCTTCGCTGGTACGACCTTTGGCGCGCAGTTCCAGTGCCTGCCCTAATACCACCAGGGCGATGACGACCGCGACCACATCATAGAACGGCTCGGATGTACCTTCCGGGAAAATGCTTGGAAACAGAATGGCGATAGTCGAGTACAGCCACGCTGCGACTGTGCCCAGGGCAACCAGAGTGTTCATGTTGGCCGAGCGATGCTTAAGCGCCGCCCACGCTCCGCTGAAGAAGTGACCCCCGGAGTAAAACAACACCGGCAGAGTCAGAAGCGCCGACACGCCCCAGGCGAGGCGCAGCGTCTCCATTGGCCAGTCGCGAATGATGGGTAGGAATTTCGGATACGCCGCAATCAACACCGGAATCGAGATAGCGGCTGCGAGCCAGAACTTGTTCATTAAGCGGCGATATTCGCGTTCATGCTCGGCACGTTGCTTATCCTCCGGTTCGTCGCTGGCCGCTGATCTGGTCTGGTAGCCCACTTCTTCGATGGCGCTGCGCAATTGAGGCAGCGAAGTCTTTTCGGGCAGATAGTCGATCGTGGCTTCCTGCGTGCCGATATTGACTGTTGCATCGATCACGCCGGGCGTGGCCTTCAAACCATCCTCGATAAACTTGACGCATGAAGCACAGTGCAGATCGGCGATGCCGATGCGAGTCTGTGCACCGCCCACGCGATAGCCCGCTAACTTCACGGCTTTGGACAACGCGTCGATGGTAACGGCTGGCGCATCATACTCGACGAGCGCGGTCCTCGAACCGACATTGATTTTAGCGGCGCGCACGCCGGGCATTGATTGCAGAACGCCCTCCAAAGCCTGCGCCCGATCATTTTTCTTCAGCCCGACGATCGGCAATTCGATACGCGCCAGTGGCAGATCGGGGTTGTAGCCGGTTGTGCTCGAACCGGCCATGGCATATTTGTGCGGATCAGCATCAAACTGATCGACGCAATTCTGTGAGCAGAAGTAGAAAGTCTGCCCCATGTGTTCGCGCGTGGCGAAAGCCGATGACGGCTCAACTTCCATGCCGCAGACTGGATCTTTTATCATGAGTTTGCTCCTTGTAGCAATGAGTGCGAATTGATTCAGCGCCGCTCTGACGGCATACTGTTATTGTACGCCATTACCAACAACCGCCTAGCGTGATTCCGCCTGTTCTCAACTAGGCAAAATGGCCTACTCAATCCGGTGCAAACGGCGGATGAAATCGAATCGCCAGGCGTGCCCAGAAGAATTGGGCACCCTGACGACTGATTAGCCGGTTGGTGTAGCCCATCGTGTTACGGAAGGAACTCCAGCGGATTGAGGAATGTGCCGCCGTTGAAGCGAATGGTGAGCGCCGTCAAATGATCGAAGTGATTTTCGGAAAATTGTTCGGAGAGAGGCGTGGCCCTGGCGCGCGCCGTGACCGTCGATAATCGCATCGGTTGATCATTCGCCGAGCGGGTTATGATCACCGCCAGCACCACGATGCCAAGCAGCGTGATGTGACCAATCCACCGAGACAGAGTCAGGTGCGTCATAAGCTCGTGATGACGGCGAGAATCTAGGACTCGGTACTGGCTAGCACACGCGCCGCCTTATCCCGGCGCAATACAACGACCAATAAGGGCAGCCCGACGATGATCGCCACGAGACTGATCAGCTGGGCCTGGTTCAGACCAAAGGCGACGATCTGATAGGAACTCCAAAAGGTAATGAAAAAGCGTCCGACCGAATACAGCAGGAGATAGGTCAAGAACAGTGCACCTTCCGGTAAGTTTCTCTTGCGCAACCGCCAGAGGATCGCGAAAATGCCCAGATTCATGATGATTTCGTATACTGGCGTCGGCGTGTAATAGACGCCCAACTGCGGAACCATCGCATCGTGGCTGGTATAGGCAAACCCGAACGGCCCCGTCGTCGGTTTGCCCATCGCATCGCCCGTGATAATGCAAGCGAACCGGCCGAGCGCCTGTCCCAGCACCACACCGGGCGCGGCGAGGTCAAACAAGAAACCCAGGCGCAAATGCCGACGCCAGGCGAAGATTGCCAGCGCAAGCCCGCCGCCGATCACGCCGCCCCAGATCGCCAGGCCGCCTTCCCAGATATACAGCGCGCGGACGGGATCCAGCGCAAATTCGTCCGGCCAATGATCGATGACGTGGAATAATCGCGCGCCGATTAAGCCGGCGAAGATCACCCAGAGAATCGCATCATAAAAGTGTTTTTCGTCCAGCCCTTTGCGTTTGGCCTCGCGCCGGGTGATCCACAGGCCGGCCACGATCGCGAAAGTGACGAT
>JADGQE010000272.1 GCA_017882055.1 Thermoflexales bacterium | reverse complement strand
GTTTCAATGTCCTTCAGCCACGAAGTCGCCAGAGGTTCACTGCCGTTGGGATAAACGTAGTTCACTTGCACATCGGGCCGCAACCCTTCGACTTGCTGCAAATACTGCATCGGATTGGCCCAGTGCCAGTTGGATAAGATGACGGCATCCGGCGGTGCATCGTCCAACAGCGATTCCGCGTAAGCACGCGTGTCGTCGTGTTGATGAAGCCAGTTGAAAGATGGAAAGTGGCTGATGAAGAGCAGAATGACCGAAAGTAACGCCAGAGAATGCAGAATCCAAAATATAGAAGAAAGAATTCTGGATTCTGCATCCCCGCTTCGCTCCGCTTCGGGGGCAAGTGTCTGGATTCTGCATTCTCCCAGTCCGTACCCAATGACGATTGCCAGTAACACATACGCCGGCAGCATGTACTCCACGGTCTGCGGAGCGCGATAAGTAAGGGTGATGAATGTATGCAGCACAATGCCGCCCAATAGCAGCACCGCTAATTTTCGATTCCGCCATAACAAGCGAATGGTGCCCCATGCGGCCAACACAGCAACAAGTGGATTGAATTGGAAGTCGAAGAGCGTGGGCAACAGTGCCACTCGATCGCCGAGCAAGTCCGGTCGGGTGTTGAGAAAGTAAAAGAAGTCGCCCTCGAAACCGCGCGCCAGAACATGCTCGAGCAACTTGTCCGGCTGAGCCAGGTACGTCGTCGATTCGCCATCGGCCAATGTGCCGCCCGTCGCGCCGCGCAGCGGCAGATACAGTAAAACGAGCAGGCCGATCAAAAAGAAAGCCACCGGTTTGATCCAACGGCGCGGTTGTTTGATCAACGCGGGATCGTTCAGGAAGATGTACATGAGGCAGAATACGCCGGGAAACAACAACGATGGATGGTGACCAAGGCCGAGCGCGAAGACGAGGGCAAAGAGATGGAGAGACGGCGAGATGGAGGGACGGCGAGATGGAGGGACAGGGTGACACGGTGACAAGATGACACGCTGACTAGATGACCAGTTGACCAGTTGACCAGTTGACCAGTTGACTAAGATGTACACGCACAGCGCCGTGAACAGCGCCGTCGGCATGCGAATGTTGGCCGTAGTCGCCTGCGCCCAGAAGGTGGTCGATACGCCGAGCAGTGATGCGGCCAATAAACCGGCGAGAGTTGAGTGTGCGATCAATCGCACGGTGCGGCTGACAATGACGAGTGTGATTGCGGCGAGGACGGCACTGAGTAGATTCAGCGCGAACGCGGGCGAAGTAAACAGGCGCGAGAACAGAAAGCCGACCAGCGTATACAGCGGGTAGCCCGGTGGATGGGCAATGCCGAGTTTCCACGCTACCAGCTGAAACTCGCCATTGTCCGCAGCGAGAACGGAAGGGATGAGCGTGGCGAAGTATAGGGCGAAGAACGCTAACCCTAAGAGCACGTCATATAATGTGTGATGCGTAACGCGTAATGCGTTTCGTGTCTTGATCATAGTTTCTTACGCATTACGCAGCACGCAATACGCTTTCGTAGGCCGCAACCGTTTCGCGCGCGCATTTTTCCCACGAGAAGCGAGCCGCCTGCGCGATGGCGCGTTCCGACAGCGTAGCGTGGAGCTGCGCCTCAGTCACGACGGCGATCAGCGCGCCGGCCATCGCCCGCGCATCTTTGGGATCGACCAGTATGCCCGCATCGCCGACGATCTCAGGAATCGACGCGGCGTTCGATCCGATCACGGGTACGCCGCAAGCCAGCGCCTCCAGCGGCGGCAGGCCAAAGCCTTCATACATCGAAGGATACAGAAACGCACGGGCCTGTTGATATAACGCCGCTTTGTCTTCTTCAGCCACTGCGCCAATGATGCGCACCACGTCGTCCACTTCGAGCTGTTTCGCGATGACACGCGGATCGTGAAAGAAGCCGTCATGTCGATCGGGCAGCGGTCCGGCGATCACAAGTGGATAATCCGTGCCGATGGTATCCTGCGCCCAGGTATAGACTTGCAGCAATGTTTCGATGTTTTTGCGCGCATCGAAGCCGCCCAGATACAACACGTATTCTTCGGGCAGATCGTAGGGTTTGCGAAGAGCGGTGGCGTCCAGCGCCTCAACCGGTGGCGTGAACCTGGGATCAGCCGCGAGGTAGACGGTGCGCACGCGCGCTTCGGGCACGTGCAGATGTTGAACGATGTCGCGGCGGCTGGCATCCGAATCGGTGAGGATCAGCGCCGCGCCGCGCGCCGCCGCACTGACCAGCCCGGTATACATTCGAACCAACGGCCCGCCGCGATACTGCGGCAGCAGCAGCGGAATGAGATCGTGAATCGTTACGACGATCGGCACGCTCGATCGCAGCGGTGGCGCCCAGTAAGGCACGTGCAGCAAATCGGCTTGATAGGCCGCGGCCGCGCGCGGCACGATCGATTGCTCGAAGAGGATTTTGCGTAAGTTGGACGTTGGCCGTTGAAAGTTGGAGATTGGAAGTTGGAAGTTGGAAGTGACATCGATGATCTCGAACGAATTGCGTTTCGGGATGATGGTCGCGTATTCATGCTGCGGCGCAATTTGCGGCAAGTGCTTGAGCAATTGCCGCGTGTACTGCCCGCTGCCAGTCTGTGGTTGATCGAGGAACCAGCCGCTGATAACAATGTGCATGATGAAAGGATGAGGGATGAAGGACGAGGGATGAAGCCTCATCCTTCCGTTAATGGTCTAATCTAAAACTTACGTCGCCGTGCCAGCACATTTTCAAACGGCTCAAAACCCAGCTCGAGATGTAGATAAAACGGGTAGGCGTTTGCATTGGCGTGCAGCACAAATTGAATGCCGTCATGATCTTCGATCAAACGGCGGACGATTTCGCGTCCGATGCCGCGCCGTTGATAATCGGGCACGCTCAATCGCGCCGCGACGGTGCTGATGTAGGCATTGAAGGCGCCGTCCGAGATCGCGCGGGCAAACCCGACCAGGCGATCGCCATCCCAGGCCGATACGATCCATAGCGATCCGCGCACGAGTCGGGCCAATCGCTCACGATCGGTCGTGCGCTTCTGCCAGCCCACTGCGTTAAACAGCAACGCCAGTTGATCGAGATCGAGGGAGTGTGAATCCCGGTAGTCAATCGTCAGCGGAAGGTCGCCTATCAAGCGGCTGAATTATACGCCGGTTGACGGCAACAGGCTGCTCTTCAGGGGCAGGGTGAAACAAAACGCTGAGCCTTTGCCAGGTCCGTCGGATTCAACCCAGATGCGCCCGCCATGGACTTCAATGATGCGTTTGACCAGTGCCAACCCGATGCCGGTCCCGGCGCTTTGCACATCCAGTTTATCGAACAAGCCGAAGACCTTGAGATGATACCGCGGTTCAATGCCGATGCCGTTGTCGCGCACGCTGAAGACTGTCTCGCCATTCTTGACCTGTGATTCGATGACGATCTTCGGCTCCGGTTGATCGCCCATAAACTTGACGGCGTTGTCGATGAGGTTCTGCAGCACTTCGATCAAACGGGCGTGATCGCCGTAGACGACGGGCAGCTGCGGATCGATTTCGACCTGCACACCGCGCTGGACGATCTGGCCGGCGACCAGTTCGACGGCTTCACGCGCCAGCTCGTAGAGCGACACTTCTTGCGGCGGATTCATCAACCGGCCGATCCGCGACAACTCCAGTAGATCGTCCAGCAGCTGCCGCATCTTGCTGGTGGCATCGCTGATGCGCTTGACGTCGGACTTTAACCGATCGGCATTGCTGTTTAAGGCATCTTGTTCGAGGTAACCTATAAACCCCCGGATGGTGATCAGGGGACTTTTGAGATCGTGTGACACGGTGTAAGTGAAGCGTTCCAATTCAGCGTTCTTGGCTTCCAGTTCCGCAATGAGTTTTTCGCGTTCGGCCTCGGCCCGCTTGCGCTCGGTGATATCTTGATAGGTAGCCATGACTTTGCCGGGCGCAACTTGAAACACATCGGTCACAACGGCCGAGACGATCTGATGACCGGCCAGCATCACGTGTTCAGACTGCCACGCTTCACCCGACTCCGCGGTTGCACGGAATTTGTCGAGCCGGTTCGCATCGAGAAACGGCGGCATCACTTGAGCCAGGCTCTTGCCGATGTACCGGCCCTGATCGCCGCGCAGAACTCGATCGGCCGCGGGATTGAACGCAATCAGCGTCACGTTTCCGTCCGAGGACTGCTGGAACAGATGGATACCGATCGGCATCGATTGGACAATGTTTCGGAATCGCTCTTCTGATTCGCGCAGCGCAGCATGCGCCAGGGTGAGTTCGGCGATGTTCTGCTCCAGTCCCTGGATCAGCGTCCGGAACTGCCGCGTCATCTGGTTAAAGGTTCCGGCCAGGACGGCGAGCTCGTTGTTCATATCAGCCGGATTAGCCTCGATCTCCCAATTGCCGCGGCTGATCTGCTCGGCAATCCGCGTCAGCTGTCGAAGCGGCCGGCCGACGACCACCCAGATGGCTCCGCCGCCCGCGATTGAAACGAGGATCAGGCTGACCGCCAGCAGGAGCAGGGCCGAATTCTCTATCTTCGAGAGAGGCGCAGCAACCACTGCGGGATTTGCCACGACGATCAGTGTGGCCTTTTGGTTCGGCAGGTTAGCGTACCCGATGATGCGGCCCGTCTCTTGCTCGATCAGCGATCCGCTCCCGCCCGCCAGGATTTGTTGAACAACTTCCTTTGAGAAATCGTTGCCGATTGAGCCGGCAACCTGGCCGGCATCCGAGCGCGCCAGGTAATGGCCCGATCCATCGATGACGAAAGTGGCCTGCTGGGCAGTGTGGCGGTCGAGGAGCAGACTCTGGAGCGGCACTTGATCGCCGAGCAGCGCGATGTGGTCGGCCAGCAGGTCGGCTTCGTCCTGCTGATAATGTTTGACCAGATCCGCAAATGCCGCCGCGGCGTCATCCCGTACAAAAGTGGACAGCACCGCCAGCGGCAGAAACGATAGAAACAAGAACCAGATCGTCAAGCGTAAGGCAAGTGAACCCCGTGGCCTTTTCATGCTTGTCTTCTCCGACTGCGCCGATGACAGCCTGCTTCTCGCGCAGGTGAGTGGGTTTTACCCGCACGGCGAGATCGCGTCGTCGCTCACACGCGTGGCGCTATATTCCAACCCAGCCAGAAGGAACCGAGGTCCTGCATCAGTTTAACAAGTTGGTCGTAACCCACCGGTTTCACCACGTAGCTGTTGGCATAGTGCAGATAGGCCTGCATGACATCGTTGTCCGCATCCGAGGTGGTCAGGACGATGACGGGAATTGGGCGCAGTGCGGCCGATTCTTTGATGGCCTTGAGAACTTCCAACCCGTCGACGCGAGGCAAGCGCAGGTCCAGCAAGATCATGTGCGGCCGCGGACTTTGACTCGGATCGGTGTATTTACCGCGCCGTAACAGATAGTCCAGCGCTGCCTCGCCGTCAGACAAGAGCACGATCCGGCTGGCGATCGGGTGATTATCAAAGCTACGCACGACGAGCTCGGCATGATCAGGATTGTCTTCCACCAGCATCACAAGCATCGGTTCATTGGGCATCCTTACTCTCCTGTTGGGTCGGTGTCAGGGGCTTCGCCGGCAGTGTGAAACAAACGGTGGTGCCAGTCCCGGGACCGGCTGATTCTATCCAAACGTGGCCGCCATGCACTTCGATGATGCGTTTGACCAGCGCCAGCCCCACGCCCGTTCCTTCGCTATTGACCTCGAGTTTATCGAACAATCCAAACACCTTCTGGTGGTAGCGGCGCTCAATGCCGATGCCATTGTCG
>JADGQE010000271.1 GCA_017882055.1 Thermoflexales bacterium | reverse complement strand
CGCTTGTTTGCGCTGCAGGAATTCGGCAACATTTACACCCGCATCATGAACCCCACCAGCGATGTCTTCGAGCAGCGCATCGCCGATCTGGAAGGCGGCGTGGGCGCGTTGGCGGCCGCTTCCGGTCACGCCGCACAGACGATGGCGATTCTGGCCCTGTGCGGCGCGGGCGATCACATCGTGTCGGCCTCGACGTTGTACGGCGGCACGTTCAATCAATTCAACTACACTTTCCCCCGCATCGGCATCGACGTGACGTTTGTCGATCCGAACGATCCAGAAAACTTCCGCAAGGCCATCAAGCCTAACACCAAGATCTTGTGGGGTGAAACGCTGGGCAATCCGCGCATCAACGTCTTTCCGTTCGAGGCGGTGGCCGCGATCGGGAAAGAGTACGGCATTCCGCTGGTGATCGATAGCACGTTTGCCACGCCCTATCTCTGCCGCCCGTTCGAATGGGGCGCGAACATCATCGTGCACTCGACGACCAAGTTCATCGGCGGGCACGGCACGTCGATCGGCGGCGTGATCGTCGATGGCGGCAACTTCAACTGGAAAGACAATCCGCGCTTCCCCAACTTCAACACGCCCGACGGCAGTTATCATGGACTGGTCTATGCCGATCTGGCCGCAGCCGGCCTGCCGCCGTTCATCCTCAAGACCCGCGTACAGACGCTGCGTGACATTGGGGCGAGCCAATCGCCATTCAATTCTTGGCTGTTCCTGCAAGGTCTGGAGACGTTGAGCCTGCGCATGGATCGGCATGTCAAGAACGCGCAGGCCGTGGCGGAATTCCTGGAAGCACATCCAAAGGTCACGTGGGTTACGTATCCTGGCTTGAAAAGCCACCCGGATTACGAACTCGCCAGGAAGTATCTGCCTAAAGGCCCCGGCGCGATTATGGGCTTCGGCGTCAAAGGCGGCCTGGAGGCTGGACGCAACTTCATCAATAACCTCAAACTTTTCAGCCACCTCGCCAACGTCGGCGATGCGAAGAGCCTGGCGATTCATCCGGCTAGCACGACGCACAGCCAGCTCAATCCCGACGAACAGGTCAGCGCCGGCGTCACGCCCGACTTCGTGCGCCTGAGCATCGGCCTCGAAGATATCGAAGATATTCTCTGGGATTTGGATCAAGCGTTGGCGAAGGCGTAGAATCAATCACGGCGAACACGGCGGATGGTTTCACGTTCCTCCGTGTTCGCCGTGAACTCCGTGGTTAATCCGGGGCAGCCTATGAATGCATCAAACTCAGTCGGAATTGTCGAAACAAAATACTTCACCTTTGCTCAAGACGAGCCGCTGGTGTTGGACAGCGGTGAGACGCTAGGCCCGATTACGCTGGCTTACGAAACGTACGGACGCCTGAATGCCAATCGCAGCAACGCGATCCTGATCAGTCATGCCCTGTCGGGCGACGCGCATGCGGCCGGCTATCACACGCCCGACGATCAAGACCCCGGCTGGTGGGACGACTGCATTGGCCCGGGCAAAGCCTTCGACACGCACAAGTATTTTGTGATCTGCGCGAATGTGATCGGCGGCTGCAAAGGCTCGACCGGGCCGAGTTCGATCAATCCCAAAACGGGCAAGCCCTATGGTCTTGGTTTCCCCGTGGTGACGATCGGTGACATGGTCCGCGCGCAGCGTCATTTGATCGATTTCCTCGGCATCGATAAACTGCTGGCGATCGCCGGCGGCAGTATGGGCGGCATGCAGGTTCTGCAGTGGACGGTGAGTTATCCCGATCGAGTACAGGCGGCTCTGCCGCTGGCGACCACGGCGCGCCATTCGCCGATGTTGATCGCGTTCAGCGAAGTGGGCCGTCAGGCGATCTATGCCGATCCCAATTGGAATGGCGGCGACTATTATGACGGTCCGCGTCCCAATGCCGGACTGGCCGTGGCGCGCATGGTCGGGCACATCACGTATCTGAGCGAAACGTCGATGCATCAAAAATTCGGGCGGCGCTTGCAGGCGCGTGAACGCTATGGCTATGATTTCAGCACCGACTTCGCCATCGAAGGTTATCTGCGCTACAAAGGCAATCGCTTCACCGAGCGGTTCGATGCCAACAGTTATCTGTATGTGACCAAAGCGATGGACTACTTCGATCTGAGCGATGGTCAGGGCAGCCTGGCCGCCGCTTTCTTAAACAGCGCCAGGATCACTTATCTGGTTGTTTCTTTTACATCCGATTGGCTTTACCCGACTTATCACTCGAAAGAACTGGTCAGCGCTTTGACAGCGGTCGGGGCCGATGTGAGCTTCTGCAATCTGCAATCGACCTGGGGCCATGATGCTTTCTTGCTTGAAGTCGACACGATGACGAATTTGATTACCAATTTCATCGGCCGGATCACCAGCGATTACCATATCCCGCTGCCGATCGCGGAGTCTGCGAGTGATAGCCGATGAATGACGCGCGCGAAATCTATGCCGGACTGCGCGCCGACTTGCGCGCGGTGGCCGATTTGATTCAACCCAACGAACGAGTGCTGGACCTCGGCTGTGGTGATGGGACGCTGTTGCGTTGTTTGATGGATACCCGGCACATCATCGGGCGCGGCGTGGAATTGTCGGAAGCCGGCGTGCTGGCGTGCGTGCGTCAGGGGGTGACTGTTCGCCAGGGCGATCTCAACCTGGAACTGCGTGATTACCCGGACAAATCATTCGATACGGTGATCCTGAGTTACACGCTTCCGTATCTGAACGATCCCGCTTTCATCATTAAGGATATGCTGCGCGTGGGCCGGCGGGCGATCGTCAGTTTTCCAAATTGGGGCTACTGGCGCAGCCGCTTGAGCTTGCTGCTGACCGGCCGGATGCCACGCGCGCCGATCGATCCGCAGCCGTGGGACTCCGCACCGCGCGCCCGTCCGCTGACGGTAGGCGACTTCACCGATCTGTGCGCCCGGCATAAGTTCCGGATCGCGTCGCAGATTTGCCTGCAAGGTGCACAGCGAGTGCCGGTGCGCTTCGATACGAATCTGCGCGCCACGACCGCGATTTTTGAACTGCACTAAACGCCTGAACGTTAAACGAAAGACGTATCTGTTTACCGTCTGCCGAGTACACGAATCACACGAACACATGCGGTGCAGTGCTCCCGTCACACGAAAATGTTGCGCAGGGTTATACATTTGTGCCATTCGTGTACAGATTTCAGGCGTAGCGCATGACGCGGTAAACAAGTATCGAAAGACTTCGCCAGCTGCTCGCGAGGTCTTTGCTTTCACGGACTCAGTAGATCAAATTTAGATAGCCATGTGGGCTCCCATGCCTGCAAATTCGGCGGCATGGGAGCCGCTACTGCGGACGCCGCCTCCGCTTTGAATTTGGATCTACTGGGACTAATGGAAAGTTCGCGCGATGGCCCACTCGTAGAGTTGCTGGTAGCCGAGAGCCGATCGCTGCCACGAAAAATCGGCGGACATGGCATTGAATTGAATTCTGCGCCAGACTTTGGGATCGACGCGATAGATGAAAATCGCGCGCTGCAAAGTCTGCCAGAAATCATCGGCGGTGTAGTTGTAGAAACTGAAGCCGGTGACGCCGTCTTGCACCGTATCGGCCAGGCCGCCGGTGGCGCGCACGACGGGGACGCTGCCGTAACGCATCGCGATGAGTTGACCCAGACCACACGGTTCAAAACGTGACGGCATCAAAAAAATGTCGCTGCCGCCATAGATCAGCGAGGCGAAATCATTCGAATAGGTCAGGTAAGCGGCCATCTTCTGGCGATGATAATCGGACAGCTGGGCAAACATCTGCTCATATTCGGGCGCGCCGGTGCCCAGCACCACGAACTGCGCTTCACCCGCGTAGTTGTTCATCAACCGGTGAATGACGTGGCCCGTAATGTCCAGGCCCTTCTGCCAGTCCAGGCGGGAGATCATCGCCACGAGCGGCACATCGTCACGCTGCGGCAAGCCACAGCGGACTTGCAAAGCGCGCTTATTCTCCAAGCGTGCTACGAGGTGGTCCGCATCGAAGTTTCGGGCCAACAGTCGATCGGCCGCCGGATTCCACACGTCGTAATCGAGGCCATTGAGAATACCGTGCACATCGTAATGGCGGTGGCGCAGCAAGCCATCGAGGCCCGCGCCGCCTGAAGGTGTCATGATCTCGCGCGCATACGTCGGGCTGACGGCGTTGACCAGCGTGGCGTGATAGATACCGCGGGCCATGAAGTTGACTTCGCCATAGGCTTCTTCGTTGAGGCGGCTGGTCAACAACTTCAGGTAATTGAAGACATCCCAACTGGTGTGGCCCTGATGCATGAGGTTATGAATCGTAAAGATGGTCGAGATGCCGCGATAGTGCGCATCGACCTGGCCGGCGGTCGATAGCCAGGTGATGGCCGGGGCGGTGTGCCAGTCGTGGGCGTGCACGATGTCGGGCCGCCAATCGAGGGCCGCCGTCAGTTCGAGCGCGGCCCGGCTGAAGAAGGCGAAGCGGAAAGCATCGTCGGAATAGCCATAAATCTGTGACCGGTTGAAGAAATGATTCTCGGCAATGAAATAGATCGGCACGTCACTGCCCGGCAAATGGCTTTGCAGCACACCGATCGGAACTGGCCCGGGGCCGGTCGGAACGGTGATCTGACCGGGCAGGGCGGTGAGATCCGATCGACCTTCACGCAGCGCCGTTTCGATCGATTGATAGGCCGGCATGACCACACGCACATCGTGACCGAGGGCTTGCAGGGCCTTGGGCAGCGAGCCGGCTACGTCAGCCAGTCCGCCCGTCTTGGCAAACGGCGCAACCTCGGCGCTGATGAATAGGATTCTTAATCCCGTCGAATTGACCATGTATCCCCTTGGTTTCGTGATGGCTGATAGTTTACCACGTCCGTTCAATGAAAGAAACCTGGGTTCTGCCTGCTCCGCAGGAGCCAGAAACCAGGTTTCCTAAATTCTTGATAGCGGCGACCGGCACTACAGGCACTTGGGTCATTCGATGTGTGCCGATGATGGCCGTGAGAGGTCTATTTCTCAAGAATACCTTGTGGCTTTTCTTTCTCTCCGGGCACTAACCATGCGAATTAACACATTAAACATAGACATCTGTCACTTTTATCTGGTGAATAATCGCGCTATAGTAAGACTTGTGAGAAACGCTAGGTTCAATCCAGATCCGTCTTACAGTTTGTGGTATTTCTAACAAAGCGACTATCTTAGAAAAAAGGCAGGGGGGTATATGGAAACGTTCACGATTGATGTCCCGAGGATGTATGGCGACCACCACGTCGCAGCCGTCCGGCAGTTGTTGCTGGCGATGCCGGGCGTTGAAGATGTGTATGCCAGCAGCGCATTCCACGTCGCACGCGTGCGGATCGATCCGGCGCAGGTAAGTGAAGCCAGTCTACACACTACATTGGAAGCGGCAGGGTATCTGGGTGAACTGCAAATCGCCACGGAAGATTGGAAGAGCGGCACGCCCAAGGAAACGGAAGACAATCCGTTCCGGCACACGTCCGCGTCCGAGCAGGTGAAGGGGATCGCCTTCGGACAGACGGTTGAGATGACCGGTCGGGCGTTGTGGCCGTGCCCCGGCATGGGACCCGTCAAGGCAATGGAGGAGGCATAAATCATGGCCAGGGAAAAGAAGACCCCACAGCAATTTTCGATCGATCCGGCCGCGCAGCAAATGTTGATCCGTGCGGATTCATTAGGCATTGGCACGGCGTTCTCGCGCGCGGAAGCGATGCCGGCCTGCAACATCGGCGCGCAGGGTATGTGCTGCAAGATGTGCGGCATGGG
>JADGQE010000270.1 GCA_017882055.1 Thermoflexales bacterium | reverse complement strand
CCACATCACACGTCACACTCGGCGGCGTGTTCGGCTCGCTGCTCAGCACACCGATTTTGAATCCGCCGCAGGTGGGCATTTTAGGCTTGCACAAAATTGAGGAACGACCCATCGCTTTGAACGGGCAGGTCGTCATCCGACCAATGATGTACGTGGCCCTCAGTTACGATCACCGCATTGTCGATGGGCGAGAAGCCGTTCAGTTCCTCGTCAAAGTGAAAGAACTGATTGAAGATCCGGAGACGTTGCTATTGGAGGGATGATACCGGATAGTCACGTACACACATAATCGTCGCTGTGCATCTGTTTGAAGACGAGACGATTTCGGGGCACGACATCGCGCTGATAATCGATCAATGTTTGATTCAAGACGCAATCCGAATGGCCTCTCTCTTCTTGAAGGAGCTCGCTGGCCGCACACCGCTTACGACCTCTGACCGTTGACGGTGATCCTCAGGTGCGGCCTGCCTCGGCTCGGCGTTGGACCACCTTGGAGGCGTTCAACTTTCCTCTGCCGAACAACTCCTGATCAGCACACTCCACAAAAACGCAGCGCCCTATCCGGTGACGGCGTCTTTGCCCGTCACGGATCGTCGCGACCGAGGGCCATTCGGCCCCAAAATCCGATTGGCACACCTCGCTCGATTCATTCCCAATCAGGAAATGTAGCACCTTTCAACCAGGCATCCATCTGCCGGGATTCCTTCTTCATGCCACGCGGCCACAACCTTTCGACTGGGAAGCGTCATCATACAGAACGATCGGATCATAGACATGTTTGGTTTGAATCATTACTGGGTCCCATTTAGCCTATCGGTTTCACCCGCCTCAGCCGGATAAGTAATGATGAGCCGATCGATCCTGGCAAAAGGGGTCAGGGCATGAGTGTAACGACGCACCTTGCTCATGATATGTTCAACCGTAATGCCGCGGACCAACAGAGCGTCGGCAATGAGTGAACGATGACAGCGCCACGGCACTGCTTCGGCGCACATCACGGCGACTCGTTCAAGTTGCGCCAGTTCGATCAGTTGTTGCAGGCTCTCGGAAAATTCAGCTGCTTGCATGTAATCAGCAAAACCGCGAAACGAGGCATTGCGCCAGCCCTGGTTCGGTGAATCGGCCTGGGTGTGGCGGAGGCCGCCCAGACCCGGCAGATGCGTGTAGCCGATCCCGGCAGTCTGCAGTGCACCCGGCAAGGCATCACGATTGAACTGCGGGTTGTGCCGCGAGCGAGGCACCGTGCGGACATCGATCACGCGCGTGACGCCATGCGCCTGGAGCAATTCAACAAAAGTTTCAAACGTCCGCGTTGAATGTCCGATCGTCAAGATGATCGGCAGAGACTCTGCTGGATTCTGTGCCATACGCTGTAATCACGACTTCACTTCTGACACGGCTTGATCAATTATGATCTCGCGTCAGCATGCCGCCGACTTTGTCGGGTGGCATGCCGGGCACGCCATGCAGAAAGCCGACAAAGACCAGTTCTTCATCTACCGCGCGAATCACGTGGCTTTCAGCAGGATCGAAGATCAGCAGCGAGTGGGGGCCCAGCTGCTGTTCATGTCCATCGCCACCCGTGAACATTCCATGCCCCTGCAGCACCACGACGTAGAAAGGTGAATGCGGCGCATTGTGCTCACGGATGCTCTGGCCAGGTTTCAGTGTAAAGCGCAGGACCCGACCGTGCGCATCGACAAACAGCGGTTCCGAATTAGGCGCCTTATCGGTGAACTCGAGACCTTCCAGTAATTGCATTGTCTTCATCGTGTCCCCCTTTTCAATCGATATCTGATTTTCGCAGTTTTGACTCAGCAGATGTAGAGTCCGCTTCAAGATCACGCCAAGCGTTGCTTGGCTTCATGCGCTGCGGCTTCCATCGCTTCGAACATCTGGTGAGCTTCAACCGCAGACAAGCGCGCGTCAAGCAGCGGCAGATAGACCTCTTCTTCTTTGGCGAAGTGCACTTTCACCAGTGCATATAAACCGTACAACACTCGCCGCAGCGACTGAATCTGCATGTCAGTGACGGTGGCGCTCGACCATCCGGCACGCAGCAAAGCCAGTTCATCGGTCAATCGGCCGATTTCAACATGATCGCGCACCATCGTGCTGGTCGCCTCAGGCGCCCCCATGACCCTCTGCACGACCGGATACAGCGCACGCTCTTCCGCCTGTGCGTGCGGAATCAGCTGGTGCGCTAGAAAGTCATAGGTCTCGTCAATGCCTTGCTTGAGCAACAGCGTCGATGCGCCGCCAACCAGATCGGCGACGGCTCGCAGTCGCTCGATGTGCGGCAGCAATTCTTGATGTTCCTCGCGCAAAGGTTGAGTTACATTCGTCATGCTAAGAGCCTCCCAGGTTTTGATGAAAATCGTAAACACTGTATTGAATCGCCAATCGTCGAGACAACCTTACTCCGCCGCTGTGGCTGATTCAAATGAATAACGCAAAAACAAGTGGCTGCCACCTTGCTTGATACCCCTGAGCGTTCCCCACACTGCCTGTTGAGGCGCAAAGATTTTTCCGGCGACCAGTCCGGGACGTTCAGTGACATTGTCACGACCGGCGATCTGCGGTGCGAGCGTGAGGAATAGTTCGTCCAACTGTTTCTCAGCCAGGAAGTCGCCCATCAAACGCGGCCCGCCTTCTGTCAAAATCACTTCACAGGGCCGAACACGGCCGACCGCCTCAAGGATCGATCGGACGCTCAGTGAGCTAGTGTTTTCCACTGCCTCAATTTGGATGGCTGAAGATGGACGCTGTGCCTGGATTCGACGCGCACCCTCTGCCGTCGTAACGATCAAGACGGAGACAAGCCCTGATTGAAAAACCGGCAAGCCCAGATCGATCTCGCCGCGCGCGGTGACGATGACATTAAGCGGCGGCTGCGGTTTTCCTGACGCGGCCCGAAACGATCGATACACGTCAGCCAGCGGCCGATAAGTCTGCTCGGCGATCCACAGAATCTGCGGCGAAGCGCGGAGCGTGCCGGCACCGACGATCACGGCATCCGCCGCGGCACGCAGCAGCCCCATCACCATTTGATCGTGTGGATCGAAACCGCTAATGTCGCCGCCGCCAGCGTGCCCCGCTGCTTTCAGCGAGACCACGCCATCCAGCGTGGTGACAAAGTTGCCGATGACGTAAGGTCGATGCGGATGCGGTGGAAAACGCAGCGGGCCATACAGCCTGGCTAATTCGGCGGGCAGCGGCAAGTCGTCTTCTCGGCCGGCATCGTACAGTGTGTCGAGCGGTGTTAGATCGATCATGTCGGCAAACCACAGGCAGTAAAGAATTCGGCCCGCAGCGCGGCATCCTTCGCAAAGTGTCCGCGCCAGACGGTCGTGCGCGTCATCGGCACGATTTCACGCACGCCCCGCATCTGAGTGCAAAGATGGTGGGCCTCCAGATAGACTGCCACGCCGTGAGGTTGAAGCATGGTTTCGAGCGCATCGGCGATCTGCTGACCGATCCGTTCCTGCACGGTAAAGCGTGTGGCGAATAAACGCACCAGCCGCGTGAGCTTGGAAATGCCGATGATGTTTTCGTGCGCAATGTAACCGACGTAAGCATGCCCGTAAAATGGCAGGGCATGATGTTCGCATAAGGCGAAAAAGTGAATCGGGCCTTCAACGACTTGACTCAGGCGGCAATCCGGCTCACCCCGGCATTCGGTCGCAAACACTTTGAGCAGTTTGGGATCGCCGTCATAGCCGGCGGTGATATCCACCAGCGCCCGGATAAAGCGGCGTGGCGTATCCTGGGTGGCCGGGGTATCCAGCTCCATGCCCAACGCGGTGAAGATTTCGATGGCATAACCTTCAAATCTCTTGATGGTCTCCATAGATATTTGGCGGCGATGAAGCTGCATGGCGGCTTCAAGTTCCTGTTCGTCAGACTCCGGGTAATCAGACATGGTTGCCTCTTTCAATGAATTTCCCTGGCGGGATAGGTCAACGATCGGATGAAGACTCACCAGGCAGGCAGACGCCCCTTCAGGTTGTCGGCCTGAAACGGCCCGGGTTCAGCGATGAGCTGCCGCGCAGCATCCAGTTGTTTCCACACATTCCACAGCAGCACACCGCGCACACGCTGGTTTTCGAGATAGTAGATGACACCCTGATGATTCGGCTCTTTCCAATCAACCACCGTCTGCAATCGCGCATCGAGTTCACCGACGGCCTCATAGCCGAGATCGAACAGATCAGAGTAGAAGAAAGGCAGATGGGTATATCTCTCGGGTTGACCCGCCATCGCCCGCCCGGCGAACTTGCCCATCGTGTTGGCGTTATCTTCGTGTTCCACACGCAGGCGCTTGCCCAGAGCCGGGTTATAAAAGGCGGCCACATCGCCTGCGGCATAAATGTCCGGATGGCGAGTGCGCAAGAACTCATCCACTACGATACCATTGTCTACTTGCAGATCCGCCATCCGGGCCAGTTCAACATTCGGCTGAATGCCCAGCCCCGCCACGATGCCATCCACCGGAATCTCGCGTTCGCCGGTATTCTGATTGCCTCGGACTTTCAGCGCTAATTGCTCTGGGCGCACGTCTAAGCCAATCACCGTTGTTTCGGCCAGCAATTCAACGCCCTTGTCGCGATAGAAGGTATTTAAGAACTGGCTCAATTCGGGTGGAAATACTCGGCTGCCAATACCAGCGTCCGGAAAGATCATCACCACCTGTGTGCCGTTTAGCGCTAACGCGGCGGCGATCTCAGAGCCGATGAAGCCGCCGCCGATCACGGCCAGTTTTTTACCTGGAGCAGCCAGCTCGCGCAGCCATTTGTAATCAGCCAGGGTGCGGAAATAAATGATGCGATCATCGCCAAAGGGCAAACGTCGAGGAGAACCACCCGTGGCCAGCAACAGCCTGTCAAAGGTGTAGCCGATGTCCTGCGTGTCGACTACCCGCTTGTTGCGCGCGTCTAATGCCTGCGCCGTGCACCCCAGATAAAATTCAACGCCTTGATTGTCCGTCTTGCGCCAGATGCTGTCCAGGGCTTTTCCTTTCCACAGCGCCTTGGAGAGCGGCGGACGATTGTAAGGCGGATCGAATTCCTGGCTAATCAGGCCGATCGAACCGTTGGGATCGATCTCGCGGATGCCGCGCACGGCAGCCTCCGCCGTCATCCCCCCACCGACGATCAGATACTTGTAATGCGGCATTTTGTCCCCCGTAGATGAAAGGTGATAGAAACATGATCAACATTCAGCAGTTGCGTATGCACACGAAGTTGCTCTTCATTTGATTCAGGCACTGGCAGGGTTGCATCGAACCGACCCGTCATTTCTCTGGAGGTTGATCAAAACATGGGCGGCTCTTGAAACGATGTTACACTTTCTATTATAGACCAGAGCGGGCCGGCGTGGCGCGATCGATTCGGCCTTTTGAGCCTGTGTAGGACAAATACTGACAGCGTTTTACGTTCAATGCCTACAAGTTCTTCGGCAACGGGCTGATAGTCACATGCGCGTAAAGCAGTTATCATCAATAGCATTGAGCGTGGCATCGATCGATTGACTTTTCGACTGCCACCCAGCTGCCGACACCACAACCGACGCAGCTGCAACACCGCACCGTTTAAGCCGCCGCCAGTGTGATGCGCACTTGATCGTGATCAGACTATGCCCCCGCAGCAGTCGGGAATTTTGTCCGAGACAGAATTGGAGGAGATTCTATGAGCAAACAAACCCGCGCCAGCCACCCGATCTACAGCCTTCTCCCTATGGAAGTCGAGGGATTCGATGCCCTTGCCG
>JADGQE010000018.1 GCA_017882055.1 Thermoflexales bacterium | reverse complement strand
AACGACCACCAGCCCGGGCGCGGCATCCAGATTGATGGCCCCGTTGGTCCCGTTGGATTCTGCACGGCCGGCCCGTTGATATCGAGGATGTCCAGCCACTTCCAGAAATCAGCCGAGCCGACATTATTCGCATGTGCAATTTCAAGCGGCGCTTCGAAGTTGCCCATCACCGTCAGCATAAATGCGCCCAGCAAACCAAACACTATCGCGGCGGTTTTGGCGCGGCGTGCCGTCAACAACACGAGATTCGCCACCAAGCCAAAGGCGCTGGCCGCCGACAACGCAAACCACAGCGCATTACTCAGGCTGAAGGCTGTGCCAGCCGTGACGCCAGAGAGCAGATGCAGCACCGACATCATCACATAACCGAAGTAGTAATACGCGATGGCAAAGCCTGACAGCCACGGATCATGCGGCGGGAAAGTCGCGCTGCGGCCAATCGCGTTGAAGAACGCAAATTCCATCGGCTTTTCGGTTGTAGAAATATCGGGGTTGTGAGCACGAAAGATCGCCCAGCCCACAAAGGCCAGTAGAAACAGCAGTTCGTACGCGATGAACAGGCCGCGATGTTCGCGCAGCCATGCCCGGATCGAGCTGATTTGATCAGTCCTGCGTCGATAGGCCCACACCCCGATCAAGGCGATGGCGATCAACACGGCGAGGATGCCGCCGGTCGTATTCTCGACGATGCCAAAGTTGGCCAGCAGCCACACGCCGTATGATACGAACAGCAAACCGATCGGCTTTGCCAGCATGTAGCCGCGATCGGGCAGCCAGCGCAGCCAGCGAAACGTCAGCGGCCACACCGCCCAGCCGAGAATCTGAAGAACCACCCACCAACTGATAATCGAGAGAATGTCGGACATAGTCACTAAGTTAATCAGTCAATCGGGATCAGGGATCAGGCCAATCGATCCTCGATCACCTGATCACTTCATACAACTTCGCGCCTTCATTCTGATAGGCCACGCGCAGCGAGCCATCTGCCACCATCTGATCGAACTTGGCAAGTCCTTCCGGCGAATAAAACGCTTGCTCCAATCCGCCAACGACAATGTAACGCACGCCGTAATGATCCAGAATGCGTTTTGCGCCGGCGATGTCGGATGAATCGTACAACGCGCGCACATCACTCAGCCGCGTATCGATGACCTGGCCCGGCATGATCGAGCGCTGCTGGCGCTGATGCCAATCCCAGCCGATAATGGTCGGCAGTCCGGTGTTGATCGAAATGCGCGCGCCCCATTGATACAACCCCGACTGCCCTTCGGCCACCACCGGCGTGCCTTTGATGCTGTCTTGCATCCACACGATCAGATCATGATCCCACTTCAGCGGGAACGCGGGTTTGCTGTTTTCGCTGTACTCAGCCTGCGTCATATAGTCGATGCCGTTCAGACCCGGCGGCATATCAGGGACGAACCGATCGAGCATCTTGGCGCGCGCGGCCAACGGCACATACAGGAACGAAAGGCCGAGCAGCGCATACAGGCAGCCGCGCCACAACTTGCCGCCGAGTCCCGGCCACGTCCTGATCCGATCGCCCAGCCAGCCGATGGCCACAGCTGAACCAATACCGAGCAGCACCCAGACCTGTATGTAATACTTGAAGACCGTATTCATGCGGCTGATATCGCCCTTCACGACGACCACTTCGACGACCAAAGTCAGCCCGACAGCCAGCAGCACAAAAAACAACCAGAAGCGTTGTGCGACCGGCAGCCGCGGACGGACGATCAACAGCAGGATCAAAACAGCCAGCGGCACGACCGCGAAGAACACTTGCCGATCATACAACACATCGACTTGAATCGGGCCTTCCGGATTGACACGATACAGCAACGCGCTAATCCCAACAGCGGCCACGGCCAGGAAGATCAGCAATATTCGCCATTCGGCCAGCACGTACTTCCACATGCGCCGCCACCAGCGCCAGCCCCAGCGTCTGAATTCCAACAACATGAAAGTCACAATCGGGAACAGGAACAACAGATGAACGTTGAGCCAGGCCCATAACGGCGTCACCGATCCTTTCCAGATTTCCAGGCTGGAATAAGCCCCGGTCTGCGTCAGGAGTGAATTGAATGACACCACACTTACGCCCAGGAACACACCGGCGCGAATCGCTAACCGAATCCAGGTCGACAAAGAACCGGCCGGTTCAGCCGCCAGCGTCCCCATAAACAGCGCAACTCCACAAATCACAAGATAGGTCGGATAATCTGCAGTGTTGGTCCCCCGCAGCGCACCCACGACGAGTCCACCCACCACGAGTGAGCCAATGCCGCCGCTCGTCCACCAAGGGATCTTCTTCAGCCAACTGATCGCCAGTGCCAACGCCAGCAATGTCAGTGGCAGTGCGATCATATGTGCATGGAGATCAGCGTACAGGAAAGTGAAGAACGGAAATTCTGTAATAGGTCCGGCTTCGGTAGGCGGCGCCGGAATCAAGCGGGTCGGTGTGAAGTACCACCACTCCGGCCGGAAGCCGAGCTGCTTGCCCTCGGCGATCATCTTTTCAAGTCCAATCGCCGTATCGGCAATCAACTTCACACCGGGCAAACTGCTGTTGATGCCGTCCGAACCCGTAACCTGTGTTGAAATTTGCTCGGTCAGGAACTGAGCTTCACCCAGGTTGCCCATGAAAGTGACGAAGATAGCCGCGATGATACCGACGATGACTGGATTGCGCAACGCCAGTTTGCGATCGGCCTTGATCAACCGCTGACCCCTGACCCCTGACCACTGGCCACTCAAGTTGAAGGCCGCGCAGAATGCCCCCAACGCCGTCATGGCAAACAGCATCGGGATGGCGAAGTTATAAGCGATGGACGGCAGGATGCCCGTCAACTTGATCAGCGTTGCGATCAGCACAAAGCCGAAGTAGTAGTATGTGATCTGTCCACCAGCAAACCACGGATCGTAGGGCGGGAAGTAGTCGCTCTTAATCACAGCGTTGAGATACGCAAAGTCCATCGGCTTTTCGCCGCCCATCGCCGGATGCCACAGATCGGGATTGCCGAAACGAATGAACAAGAATACGGCAAAGGCGACCACGAAGAGAATTTCTTCGATCAGGATGATGCGCCGCGATTCCTGCCAGAACGTTCGCAAGGCGGCGCGTTGTCGATACGCCAGCAGGCCGCCGACGACAATCAAGGCCAGCACGGTCAAAGCGATCGTGACACGCGTAAAGGCCACAATACGGAGACTGGCCAGCAACCAGATCATGAAGGCGACCAGCAACAAACCCAGCACGCGCGAGACGCCATAGCCGCGATCGCGCAAGCCGGGTGCAATCGCAAACATGATCGGGAAGGCCGCCACGCCCAACAGCGCCACGATGAGATACCACACGATCGCGCCCAGCAGCGGCGCTTGATTCAATAGCCCATTGCGATCGAACAGATCAGACCAGGTGCCATCGTTTTGCTGCGCCTGCCAGACGGAGTCTTTCAGCATCAAACCATTCGGGGCTGCGGTTTCAGCTTTTGGCGTAATGCCATTCAGCGCGTAACGCAGCGGCACACTGCCCAGTTTCGCCAGAGCTGCCTGCACGGAAAATTCCGGGGTCTTTTGGAAGATCAACACCCGCGGATGATCGTAGACGCTGAACGCTTCTTCGGCAGGCGGGAGCGGCACATCGATCAGGCCCTGGCACTGCGGCACATTCGCTTGCGGGCAGCGAGTGGGATCAGGCCACAGCCCCATGGCCTGCGTCGTTTCTTGATCGGGAAACGTGAATGGGCCCAGCGTCGGATACGACTCGAACACAGCCACCAGCTTGAAGCCGAGCTGTCCGCTGAATAGCAACCGATAGTACTCCGACGTCAGCGGATAACGCAGCGGCTGGCGCGGAATCGACGCGTACAGTCGATTGCTGGTCAGCATCACGTAGTCGGTTTGAGAAAGCCAGCCGATGAGCTTGGTGAGCTTGCCCGGTTGATTGGGATTGTCAGGCTCGTCCTCGTCGTAGTTAGCCATATCCACGCCATGATACTGGCTGAAGCCGTCTTTGCCATCAATTCGCAGCGGAATGGGATCATCCCAGGTCTCATTCCCCAACGTGCTGCCTTCGGCTTGGAGTGGTCCGCCGCTCAACTCTTGCACCAGGACGTAGTAAGTTTGCTGAGCCTTCAACGGGATCGGCTTGAATTTGAACACATACGCGCCGCCGCGTGCGCCGGCCTGCTCGACGTTCGCCGTGACCTCAGATTGATCGAGCGGCGTGCTGGCATCGGGCGTTTCGGAGATCACCAGACGAATGGTTTCTTGATCGGGATTAGCGGCGAGAGCGATCAAGCGATTAAGCGTGATCGAATCGACCACGCTATCTCGATCGGCCTTGAATTGCACCGAGATCGGCGGGCTGCCGCTCGGAATCGCCAGAGTGTTCGGAAAGGGGAGCTGGATCGATCGCGGCTGGCCGTCCTGCTGCACCGTCAATGTGGCCGCAGTCGGAATGTTGTCGTATATCCAGCGCGAGGCGGCCACACGCGTCGTCGGCTGCGTATAGATGCGCGTGAACGCATAAGCCCATGCGTATGTACCGACGATGACGAGGCCGATCAAAGCCAACGACGCTAGACCACGGACCACCGACCGCCGTCTGCCGTCTATCGTCCGGGGTCGGAATCGATCCCACAACGCGATCAGGCCCACCGCCGCGAAGAGAATGAGGAACGGATAGATCGGCAACAGATAGCGCATTGACTTGACCCATTGCGATCCCTGCCACACGAAGTAGCCGGCGATCCACACCCACGGCAGCAAATGCGTTAACCAGCGGCGGCCCTTCAACATCTCAAACGCGGCAAAAGCCCAACCCACCCACGCCGCCAGGCCCAGCGGCACGCCGAGTCCCCAGACCACCATGTTGACCCATGGAAAAACAATCGGCGCGCGATCGGTCCACTGCACATCCGGGTTCGAACTGACATCGCCACTCATCGCCTGCGAGATGTAATTCATGTTGTCTTTGAAGCGAGTGTCGAGCGAAAACAGTCCATCGAAAGCGTACGGCTGAAACACACGGAAGGCAATCACGGCCACGATACACGCGGCGATTAAGCGCACGAAAGCTGTCTGGGCGTTGATGGCGAAACGCGCGCGCCATTGCTTGCCGCCGCGCAGGATCGGGAATAGCAGCGCCAGACCCAGGATGCCTAACAGCGGCGCGACGTTAATGCGTGAGGCAATCGCCAGGCCCACACCCAGACCCGCCGCGATGGTATCAAACCACGAATGTGTTTCCGACAAGCGAAGGATGAAATAGAAGGCCGCGATGACGAAGAACGTCGCAAACGAATCCGTCGTATAGAAGTGGGCCTGTTGAATCTGCATCACCGACGCCGCGCCGAGCGCCGTCGCCAGCAACGCAATCCGCCAGTCGTACAACCTGCGCGCAATCAGGAACAACCAGATCAACGTGCCCAGATCGAAGATCGCCGACAGGCTGCGGCCGAGCAGATACACGTGGCCGTAATCATTGTTGAAGTACAGACTGTTATCGTTGCCGATGCACGGCTGAGGCGGCGCATTGGCAAGCTGCGGCGCGTCGGGCGGCAGCGCCTGCTTGGGGCATAGAACGTCCAGCGCAGCTGCCGTATAACGCACGATGAAGATCGGCAGGTCACCATAGACGAACAGGCCGAAGTTGTTATTATACGGATTGAGCGGCGATGTCTTGGAGTCGAAATACTGCGCCAGGCTGCTCGGCAGTTGCATCGCCGATGAGACCATCGTCAGGAAACGCTCATCGGGATGCAGATGCTGTTCCTCATCCCAGTCGAGGCCGACGAAACGAAAATAAACACCCGCCAGCAGGCAGCCCATCAGCAGCGGTATCGCCACCAGGGGCATCTGACGCCTGGTCGAGCGTGCAACGAGCTGAGCGGGCAGCGGGTCAATCGGTTGATCAGTCAACGAGTCATTAAGCATAGGTCACATACCATTAAGTCATTGAGCAGGGCTTCTGGGATTAAACGCGTACGATTGAACGATCCCGTCGGCATCGGGATAAGGCATCTCTGGCAATGTGCCAAACACCTGGACCAGACGCGGATAGACTCGATCACGGGCCGAAGCGACATAGAAGAAGCGACAATCGGTAGGGCACAAGCTGCCCAAATCGATCGATTCAAGATCGGCCGGCTTAATCAAATGAAACGCCACACCCAGATCGATTTCACGCATGCCCCAGGGTTCAAAGTCGTCGGCCATGCCTTCCGGTTGAATCAACATGATATCTGATCCGCGCGGCAGATGCTGCGCCTGCCAGAAGATCGCGTTCTCCAGATCGGGCGGAAAACGATCGGGCATCTCGACGAAGTAAGTTCGCAATCCGAAGAAGCCCATAACAACGACGCCGCCGATCAGCAAAACAAGTTTCGTTCGATCGGTAATGCCGCTGACAAAAGACGCCAGCAGATCGACGCCAATCGTCAAGCCAAGCGCGGCCAACACCGCCAGGGCTGGAACGATCGGCAGCATATGCTCCGGTCGCGGCGGGAAGGTATTGATCGCACTCAAGGTGAAAGCGCCGATCAACAGCCACGCCGGCCAAAGCGCGTAGCCGGGCCGCCGTAAACGAATCAAGCACCAGCCAAGGCCCAGCAAATAGAAAATGCTATAGGGCTCAGACAACGCACCAACCAGGTAATTTCCGCGGACCAACGCCGGCGCATTGAAACTCAATGCGGTGCGGACGATGCCGCGGCCAAGCAGCGTCGCATAAATGCCAGGCTCGTAGAACAAATCCTGGTTGCCCACGCGGATCGGTTCGAACGAAGAATACAAGTCTTGTTCGGGGTACAGATCACGCGCATAGAATACGTTATTAAATAGCGCCTCGGCCTGCTTGTCGGCAAAGATCGCCGGATAACGCTGGCTGCCATAGACAATCGTCGGCGTCGCGACCAGTACCACGCCCAGCAGCATACACACAACTTGCATCAAGGTCGATCGACCGTTCGCCCGGCGCGTGATCCATACCCACAGTAACCCGCCCAGCGCCAGCACAAAGCCCAGCCGCGCGGCCGTGTAAGTAAAGAAACCCAATCCGCCCGCACAACCGGCGAGAAAAGCGAACAAGCGGCTATTGCGCCGTACCGCCAGCCACGTCAAGACCAACGTCAACGCCAGCGGCGCGATCGCCTGCACGTTATTGTAGCCCAGGCGCGCGTACGTGAGCAGGTAAGGTGAAACCGCATAGAGCGCGATCGACAACCCGGCCAGGCGGCGGCCCAGCGTGGCACGCACCAGGAAATAGATCGGGATGATCGCCAGCAGCGCAGCGATCACCGAGCTTAAGCGCCAGGCCCACACATTGGCGCCGAACAGACTGATCCAGACACTCTGATAGATCGAGCCGCCCATGGGGTAGCCGTAAGTGCCCAGACCGAAAAAGTCCGGCGTGAAGGCCCCTCTCGAAATATCGCGCGCCGTCGAAAAGAAAGCGGCCTCGTCGGGCCACAAACTATTGGGCACGTCGCCGAGCCGAAACACGAAGACGATCAAGATCGCCAGGGCAGCCAGTCCCAGCCCAATCGCCTCGGGTCGATCGATGTGAATCGCCAGGCGCACACCGCGTGCCCGATCGATCCGCCACCAGCACAGACCGATCAATACCAGCGCGGCGATCCAGGGCAGTACGCCGCCCCACCCGGTCGCGCCGCCGATGATCGACTTCGGAACAGTCAGCCAGATTGCAAGACCGGCGACTGCGATCAGTAACCACCTCCGGCTAAACCGGCTATCGACGGCGATGGGTGTATCCGCTTTGAATCGCGGCACATCGCTCAGACCGTTGCGCCGCGTGACCCAGGCAAATATGCTGAAGCCTAACAACAACAATAGCCCGCCGGCCAACAATATGGATGGATCGCCGGGCAGGCTCAGCTTCAGCGTCTCGTTCAGGGTGCCAGTCGATGGCCCGCCTGCCGGCGATGGGTCCAGGCGATTGACCGACCCGCTCACAATCTGGCCGATCACCAACAGCACAACCGCCAGGCCAAGGCCGATCAGCTTCGGCTTCGGCCCGGCCGTTTCCATCGGCTCGACCAGCAACTGCGTCTCCGGCGCAGCGGAAACTCCGGCAGGCGATCGCACCGGTACTTTCGAGCGCAGCCACGGCATGGCTTGCGGCCAGATCATCGCCAGCAGGATCGTAATCGAAACGACCCACAAAATCAACCACAGCCACGTCGCCGCAGGCAGCGCTAGCGCCACGATCGCCGCCAGCACGTTCAACGTGAAGACAATCGCCACGCGGGTACGCACCGACATAAACAGCAGCAACTCGCGCACCGAGACCACCATTAAGCGGAGGGCGTCAAGCATCACACTCAACGCTACCCGGAACGAGCCACGCAGCGCCGCCCAGAGCGGATCGACCTCACGGCTCCCGGCCCGCCAGACTAACACAAACATCACCAGCGCGATGACATACAGGATGTAACCGTCAAGCGGGTACACTTCACGCAGTGAAGAGACGTAGTAATGACCCAGTCCAACTAGCACCAGGCCCGCTACCAGTTCCAATCCGATCACCAATCGCTTGCGATCCATAAGGCAACCACAACTCTGGACACGGATCAGCTCAGATTTATCTGTGTTGATCCGTCAAATCCGCGTCCAAGTTAGACTTGCGAGCGACGAAGAAAACGTATGCGCCGCGCTCCGGCAGTGGCTCATGATAAATCGGGCGCAGCATTTTTTCAGTCAGGGCCAGATTCCAACGCGTCGGCGATAGGATCCACTGCCGCGAAGCCGCATGAATCAAAGCCGATGGTGTGCCGAGGTAATGGCCCCATTCCAGCGTGCGCAGTGCCCTGGGCGAAAAATAATACCACCAGCGATCGACCGTAAAGCCGGCCGTCGTTAAGCGCTTCGTCCACGTGGCCGGATCATCGCAGTGCTGATGGCGCGAGATGCGGTTGAAGAAATTCTCGTAGGCGGTCGCCAGCCGCGCCAACTTGACGCGCTTCAAGCCACCCGATACGGACAGGAACGGCAAGAAGTATTCGCTCGGCGAACAAAAGATGAAAGCACCGCCCGGCTTCAGCACGCGATTGACTTCGGCCAGCACGGGCTCAAGATCGGGAATGTGCTCCAGCACCGAGTTGCTGATCACCGAAGAAAAATAGTGCGATGCAAACGGCAGCGCCCCGCCCACCGATTGAATCGCATATCGATAAACCTGCCGCTTCACCGTCTTGGTCAGCGGCGACCACCACGGATCGACGCCCACCATTGGCGCGCGCCCGTCCAGCGCGATCGAAGCGAAATGCCCGTCGCCGCAGCCCAGATCGAGGATCGGCTCGGCAAGATCGATGTCCTGATAAAAGCGCGCCTCAACAGCGCGCAGCAGCGCCCGAAAATACGGCAGGTCTTTGAGATGCCGCCACAACAGATCGTCAGTCAAAATTCAATTTCCAATTCTGAATGCAGACTGCGAAATACTTATTGATCGGAGGTCACTTCTGCCTTTTGCATTCCAGCTTCTGAATTCTGCATCAACAGGTTTTCAAACAACTGCTCGTAAAGTTCGGCAGTACGATCGGTACTGAACAGCGCCTCAATCTCGGAACGTGGGCGCACATACCTGCTGCGATCGCTTATGACACGGATGATCGCTTCAGCCAGCGCCGCGCTGTCGCCAATGGGCACGACCTCGCCCATCCCCGTCATCGTCACCGGCTGGCGCACGCCGGGCAGCGCACTCGCAATCGACGGTGCGCCGCACAACATCCCCTCGACCTGCACCAGGCCGAACGACTCGGTCGAGTTGAGGCTGGGCAGCACCGTCACATCGCAATTTGAGAAGAACGTCGCCATCTCGTGCGGATTCAACACGCCGAGGAAGGTCCAGTGATCAGGGAAGTTCTCGATCAGCGGCAGCATACGGCGAGCGTAAGCCTCTTCGCCCAACACGTTTTGATAGGGGCCGGCAAATAGCACACGCGCATTTGGGTAGGACTGCAACACGCGCGGCAGCGCTTCCAGCACAATCTCGACACCTTTTTCGGTAGCCATGCGCGCCGCAAAACCGATCACGCGCTGTCCATTCAGTTGCCACCGGGCCCGAAAGGCTGCGATCTCATCGGCGGTTGGCGTGGGCACATGCACCGGCGGCGGAATCACTTTGACTTTGGAAAGGTGCCGCGACAAGAATGGGGAATGCGCCGCATAGTCTTGCGTGTAGGCCACAATCGCATCCGCCCACTTTGCGGCGAGGACGTTGCTGATAAACACGCCGCGATTGATCAACGGGCTGAGCAAGCCCGGCGGCAGTTGCAGATCGCAGTGATAGGTCAGCACGACCGGTTTCTTCAACAATCGGCCGCGCAGGGCCAGCCCGCTCGCATCGAACTGCGGCAGATGCAGGCTGATCACGTCGTGCGACTTCACCATCTGCCAGGCGACCGCGCCGAACGACGGCATGATCACGCCTTTGCTTAAGCGAAACGCGACCGGAATGCGAATAACCTCGACGCCATGTAAATGCTCGGTGCGCGGCAGTGATTTATCGTACTGCGAAGTCAACACCGTGACGGTGTGGCCGCGCCCGGCCATGGCGCGCGCGAGGCGCTCGGCGTAAATGGTCAGGCCGCTGGTATGAGGACGATAGTAAGTGAGCGCGAGAAGAATTTTCATGACACGTATGACGCATGGCGTGCTGCGTATTGCGTATCGATATCAAACAAAACGGAATACGCAATACGAATTAATCAAATAACGATCGATTCTCAACCACCCACTGATACAATTTCTGCACGCCTTCTAACGGCGAGACGGTCGGCGACCAGCCCAACACCGACTGCGCTTTGCGAATGTCCATGACGCAGATGCGTTGATCGCCGGGCCGCCAATCGCCCCGCCCGACCGGGATTTTACGGCCTAATAATTTTTCGAGCAATGGGCCAGTCTCAGTCCAGATAGTCAACGTGTTGCCCGGTCCGCCGCCGACGTTGAACACTTGCCCCGCCACACGATCGATCTGCGTAATCGCCGCTTCGTAAACATCGATCAAGTTGTCGATATACAACACATCGCGCACTTGCTTGCCATCGCCATAGATCGTGATCGGCTTGCCGGTCAACGCCGCGATGACAAACCACGCGATCCAGCCCTGATCTTCAATGCCGAATTGGCGCGGGCCATAGATCGACGACTGGCGAAAGACAACACTGCGCAAACCATAGATGCGGGCGTAATCGCGCACATATTGATCGCCCGTGCCTTTGGAGCACCCGTAGGGCGAATGAAAATCGAGCGGGTAAGTTTCGGGGACGCCGTTCGGAAAATCACGATACGAGTAGCGTGTCTCGCCCTCGATCAAGCCGACCTCTTCCATGCCGCCATAGACTTTGTTGGTGGACGAGTAGAGAAAAATCGGGTTGGAACCCGACATCCGCGCTGCTTCCAACGCATTGAAGGTGCCCAGCGCATTCGCTTCAAAATCGAAGCGTGGATCCTGTACCGAGGTCGTCACCGTCACCTGGCCCGCGTAGTGAATGATCACGTCTTGCCCGCGCGCCGCAGCCGCCAATCGATCGGCGTCGCGCACATCGGCTTCGATCAGCGTAAAAGCATCGGCGCCGTGTCGAGCGTGCAGCCAATCAAGATTCGATTGCGCGCCGCGCCGTGACAGATTATCGTAGATCGTCACCGCTGCGCCGCGCTGCAAGAATCGATAGACCGCGTTGCAGCCGATAAACCCGGCCCCGCCCGTAATCAGCATCTTCATTTGATTTGCCCCTCAACGGCAACCGAAGTCACCGAACGGAATTGCGCTTTCATCGACGCCCACGAGCCGGCTTCGCGCCACAGGTTTATTGCACCGATGATGTCCATCACGATGTATTCCATCAAATGAAACACGATCGCAAAACTCAACGCGGGAGCCTGCGAAATGTTGAACACGGCCAGCGACAGCACGATCGCGCCCTGCATCACGCCCAATCCGCCGGGTGTGGCCGGCAGCAACAGCGAGAACGTCGTAGTGACAGTGACAAACAGCGAAATGACCAGACTCGGATTAGGGATAAAAGCCATCAGGGCGAAATGAATCGTAAGCGCCGACAACAACCAACCGATAATTGACCAGCCGACGGCGGCAATCAAAGGCTTGCCGGACTGCAGCACAGCGAAACCATCGAGGATATGAACCAGGTTGCGCAGCCAGCGCTGAGTATTCAGCCGTGGAATGCGATCGAGGATTTGCTCGCCCCAGCGTTCCACGCGCACCCGCTGCCAGACCACGATCAGCATAAAAGCCAGGGCCGCGCCGAAGATCACGGCTGAAACCGTCGCGCTTTGCGCCGCCCAGTCGGGCAGCGGCAGCAGGGGCAGCATCAGCACCAGAATCCCCAGCACGATCAATACATCCAGCACGTGTTCAACCACAATCGACGATGCGGCGTGTGCAATCGTGACTTTGCCGCCGCGCGAAACAAACAAGGCCCGGGCTATTTCGCCCACTCGGAGCGGCAGGGTATTGGTCACCAGATAACCGATCGTCAGCGCGGAGAAAGTCCGCTCAAGCGGCAGTGTGCTTCGCCGTTCGCCAAACAACCAGCGCCAGCGCTCGGCGCGAACGGCGATCGCCGCGATCAACGCCAGCGCGGATGGAATGAGATAACCATATTGCGCGCCGCGCAAAGCGCTGCCCAGTTGATCCCACTCGATCCCGCGAAAGGCCAGATACAAGGCCGCGGCGCTGACGATAAAGCCGATCCAGATTTGAGGCTTACGCAGCATGAAGGCTCGTCCTGTTTATCCACGACGGGATCACTGTGGTACATCCTGCGGATGCACCATCGCAGGACACCGCATGTGTCTGCGGCGACCTTCCCGACCGAGAAGTCGCCGCAGGACGGACTGATTATAGCATGGCGAAGATTGACCCGCAAAGACACAAGGTATCTGTTTGCCGTCTGCCGAGTACACGAACACATGCGGTGCAGTGCTCCCGTCACACGAAAATGTTACACAGGGTTTTACATTCGTGATATTCGTGCCATTCGTGTACAGATTTCAGGTGTTGCATGATGGGGTAAACAGGTACGGCACAAGTGACGGAGCTCGCCAAACAGGCTACAGCCGCGTCAAAATTTCGGTACCGGTCTCTGTAATGGCCAGCGAATGTTCGAACTGAGCTGAGCGCGAGCCATCGGCCGTGACCACCGTCCAGTGATCGCCCAGCACCCGTGTTTCGGCCCGGCCCATATTCACCATCGGCTCAATCGTGAAGACCATACCCGCACGGAGCTTCATGCCGGTGCCGCGTTGACCATGATGCAGCACCGTCGGGCCTTCGTGCAGTTCACGACCCACGCCGTGCCCGGTATATTCTTTAACGACTGAAAAGCCTTGCGACTCCACGTGATGCTGAATCGCATAACCGATGTCGCCCAGGCGATTGCCGGCTTGCGCTTGCTCGATAGCCAGATCGAGACTGCGTTTCGTCGCATCGAGCAAACGCTGCGACTCGCGATCGATGTTGCCCACCGCGAAAGTCACGCAGGCATCGCCGCACCAGCCATTGAGGCCCAGGCCGATATCGATACCGATGATGTCGCCTTCCTTCAAATGCTGCCTGGCGCTGGGAATGCCGTGACAGATCACCTGATTCACTGAAGCGCAGATCGTTCCCGGAAAAGGCGGGATACCGCGCCCACCGGCCGGCACGTAACCTTTATAAATCGGCACCGCGCCTTTGCGTCGAATGAACTCCTCGGCGACGCGATCGAGATCACTGGTCGTCACGCCCGGCACCACCTGCTCGCGCAAGATTTCGTAGACTTCCGCTACTAACCGTCCCGCTTCGCGCAGCTGCGCGATCTCCGGCGGGGACTTAAGTGAAATAGTCATTCCTGGCCTTCTCAAATGAGAATCCAGAATATAGGAGTCAGAATGAATTCTGCATTCTGAATTCTAAATTCTGTATTCTTCCCTCAGTCTCCACCAATTTTCAAAATCGCCATGAACGCTTCCTGCGGCACCTCAACTTGCCCGATCATGCGCATGCGCTTCTTGCCGGCTTTCTGTTTCTCCAGCAGCTTGCGCTTGCGCGTGATGTCGCCGCCATAACACTTGGCCAGCACATCTTTACGCGTGGCTTTCACGTTGGCGCGCGAAATGATCTTGCCGCCGACCGCCGCTTGAATCGGCACGACGAACATCTGCGACGGGATCAACTCTTTCATCTTCGAGACCAGCGCGCTGCCCCGGTTGTAAGCCGAATCGCGATGCACGATCGTCGCCAGGGCATCGACGACGATTTCATTCACCAGAATATCCATCTTCACCAGATTTTCAGACCGGTAATCGAGAAACGCATAATCCATCGAAGCGTAACCGCGCGTGCGGCTCTTGAGCTGATCGTGGAAGTCGATGATCACTTCCGACAGCGGCAGCGCATACGTGATCATCACCCGCTTCGGATCGAGATAGTCCATTTCCTTTTGCTCGCCGCGCCGATTGATCACCAGGTCCATCACCGTGCCGATGTATTCGACCGGCGTAAAGATCTGCACCTTCATCCAGGGTTCGCGGATTTCTGCGATGCCGGCTGGATCGGGCAATTCCGCGGGCGAATCGATCACGATCGCCTGGCCGGTCTGCATCAGCACTTCGTATTCCACGCTGGGCGCGGTGGCGAGGATATCCAGATCGTACTCGCGCTCCAGGCGCTCCTGAATGATCTCCATGTGAAACAAGCCCAGGAACCCGCAGCGAAATCCGAAGTTCAACGCCTGGGATGTTTCCGGTTGGTACACCAGCGACGCATCATTCAGCTGCAATTTTTCAAGTGCGTCTTTGAGCAGCGGATAATCGTCGGTTTCCACCGGATAGATGCCGGCAAAGACCATCGGCTTGACCGGACGATAGCCCGGCAGAGGCTCCGCGGCCAGATCGTTCGCATCGGCGATCGTGTCGCCGACGTGGCAATCACGGATCGTCTTGAGGCCGGTCGCCACGTAACCCACTTCGCCGGCTTCGAGTTGCCCGGCGGGCTTCATCGTCGGCGCGAAAGTGCCCAGTTCCATCGGCTCGGTTTCGACGCCGGTCGCGATCAAGCGGATTCTGGTCCGGCGATCGATCCGGCCATCCATCACTCGCACGTAAGCGATGACGCCCTTGAAAGCATCGTAATGCGTATCGAAGATCAGGGCGCGCAGCGGCGCAGTCGGGTTACCGCGCGGCGGCGGCACTTGCGCGACGATAGCTTCCAGCAACTCGTCGATGCCGATGCCTTCTTTGGCCGACACGCGCAGAATGTCGGCCGCGTTGCCGCCGAGGATGTGAACGACTTCGGCGGCGACTTCGTCCGGCCGCGCGGACGCGAGATCGATCTTGTTGAGCACCGGCACGATGGTGAGGTTGGCATCGATCGCCATGTACAGATTCGCCAGCGTCTGCGCCTCAACGCCCTGCGTCGCATCGACGACCAGCACCGCGCCTTCGCAGGCATTTAACGCACGATTGACTTCGTAGTTGAAGTCGACGTGGCCGGGCGTGTCGATCAAGTTCATTTCGTATTCCTGGCCGTCGCGCGCCGTGTGCTTCATCCGCACCGCCGAGGCTTTGATCGTCACGCCCTTCTCGCGCTCGAGGTCCATCGAGTCGAGCACCTGCGCCGTCATCTCGCGGGGTGTGAGTGTGCCGGTGTGTTCCAACAAGCGATCGGCCAGCGTCGACTTGCCGTGATCGACATGCGCAATAATGCAGAAGTTTCGGATATTTCGTTCGTCCATAGCGGAGAGATTATACCACCGGACAACGAAGAAACCAGGCTTCTAGTGAAAAGCCTGGTTTCGGGATGTGTGTGCGGCGACCCGCGTCTGAGGAATCTTGACCCGTGGGATGGCGGTCACATTTGACAGCCGTCTCCCGCCGCTTGATCTTCACAACAAGAATGAATCGCATAAAAACGCGCGGACTGCTTATCACAGTCCGCGCGTTGCTTTGAAGACCTGAAGAGCGTCCCTATTGTGCAGACCATTGGGGCGCGGGTTTTTCAGTGGCGTGCTAATTTGTGTCTCAGGGCAGCGGCGAGTAGTGGCCGAGCCAATGAACCTGGCTCACTTCAGCCTGGATCGTGTTAAACAATCGTTCGTCCGCTGTCCAAAACGGGCAACCCAGCATCTCGGCCAGGGCCACATAGTGCATGTCGTAAACTGCTGGCCGATTGAAACGGCGCGCCAGTTCCCAGGCGCGGCGATGCAGGTTGTCGGGCCTGTGTAACTGAACCGGCAAACGCTGGAGCACGTCTAACGCTGCTTCTTCCAGATCAGGTGATAACAGCCCGCGATGCGCGCGATTGCGAATGACCGAGATGGTCTCGTACGCCCACAAGGACGGCGCAACGATAGTTAGCCGTTGTTCGCGCCATTCATTCCAGAGCGCACGCGCCAGTCGGCTGTCCGGCTCGGGCAGCACCAACTTCAAGGCCAGGCTGGCGTCAGCGCAGATGGTCGAAGCCGGCATCGCGCGCCTCACGGAGTTGATGTAAAGTGGCTACGCTATCTTCCAGCTGGCTGGCAGACTGCATTTGCCGCTGTTGAATCTGATCACGCACGCGATCGCTGTCAGCCAGGACGGCGGCGTAGTCAGCCAGGGTTGAGGCCGCGTCAGCCATCGGCCTGGGGGGCAGGTCATCCGCACGGTTTGCGGCTTGATCGGGCAATTCACGTTCGATTTGCGGCGCGACCCGTTCAATCAGACGGACTTTATCGATTGGCGATAAGCGTCCAGCCAACGCTAACACTTCGTTCAAGGTAATCGAGTTCTCCATGACGGCCTCCTCGCTCAAATTGTATCACAGACTCCGGCCCGCTGGGGCCAACCGCCGTAACTAAAACGCGCGGACTGCCATCACAGTCCGCGCGTTGCTATGAAGACCTGCTTGGCGCGGCCTTGCACACTGCGCCGTAGTATATGCGTGGCTAACTATGCTTTATCCTCACTTCATCACCAGCGGCAGGTAGATCATTGCCTGGCCTGTGCAGTTGAGCGTGTACGTGGCCGGACTGCCCG
>JADGQE010000269.1 GCA_017882055.1 Thermoflexales bacterium | reverse complement strand
CCTGATCGTCAACGGCCAGGAAGTCGAAACCATCACCGGCAGCGCACTGAGCAGCGGCGATGTCGGCCTGGTGGCCGGGACATTCGACAAGCCCGGCGTCACCATCGACTTCGACAATTTTGTAGTCACCGCGCCTTAGAGCAACGGCACAAGAAGAGACCTGGTTTCTGGCTCTGGTGGAGCAGGAGAAACCAGGTCTCTTAAAAGCGAGGCAGCCCGTTGATGATCTGCCTCGCTGGGTATTGGCTGCACCGAACGGTGGAGTTAAATCTCAATCAGCTTCAGGCGTGTGCACGCAAAACATGTCAGCTGAGGCGGCTCCCCTGCCGCCGTTCAGCCGGGCGTGGAAGCCCGGCCCGCTAACTGTCTGCCAACATTTGCGTGCACACCTTCAGGCCCGCCGCTTGCATCGTCTCTTTGCAATGCTATAATGAGGGTGATGCTGCCGACCACCTTCTCCGCCACCATCCTCGCCGTCGACGACGATCCGCTCGTGCTCGATCTGCTGGAACGCATGCTGATCAAGCAACCGTATACCGTGTTGCGAGCCGAAAACGCTGATAGCGCCTGGCAGATCATTCAAACCCGGGATGATCTGGATTTGGTCCTGCTCGATGTGCTGATGCCGGGCAGCCTGACCGGCCTCGACCTGTGCCGCAAAGTGCGGGCCGATCAGACGCGCAGTTACGTGCCCATCATCCTGGTTACCGCCCTGGGGCAGACCGAACAGATGGCGCAGGGTCTTGACGCCGGGGCTGACGATTACATCGCCAAGCCCTTCCGCGCGCGGGAGATGTTGGCGCGCGTACACGCCGCGCTGCGCATCCGGGCCGTGCAGCGCCAACTCTTTGAAGCCGAAAATCGTTATCGCGTGCTGGTCGAAACTTCGCGCGATCTGATCTTCGCGTTAGACGCCAACGGCTGGCTGTCGTATGTCAGCCCCATTTGTGAGGCCCTGACGGGCTATTCCGCCGAACTCATTCAGGCCGAATATCCGCCGTTCGTGCGCTGCCTGCACCCCGACGATGCCCGCCGCTTCACCGAAACGCTGATCGCCCGCCCCACCCCGCCCGATGGGCTTGATCTGGAATTTCGTTTCGTGCGGAGCAATAAGCAAGTCCGCTGGATGGCGCTCTCGTGGTCACCCATTCGCGATCGCGCCCAGGCCCTCGTCGGCTTGCAGGGCACACTGCGCGACATCACCCATCGCCGCGAGATCGAAGCCGCCACCTGGCAGCGATCACAGGAACTCACCGCGCTTAATCTGATCGCCACGCGCGTCAATCAAACCCTCGAATTGGACACCACGCTCAATGAAACCCTGGCGACGTTGATGGAAGTCCTCGGCATTGAGTTCGGCACCATTCACATCGTCGAAGAAGATCAGTTTGTGCTGCACGCCGTACGCGGCCTGTCTAAAGAAGCAGCCCGCAATTGGTATCAGCCCTTCGGCGGCCTCGATCCGGCCGAATGGCGGACCCACGCACCGATCGTCGCTCGCGAGCGCAGCGATCAGTCGTTGGGCGAGATCGGCCTGGAGATCAAAGGACTCGGCGTCCAGGCCTGGATGATCGTGCCGCTGCGCGCACAGGGTCTGATCAACGGCCTGCTGCTGCTCGCCAGCCGCGCCTACGAAAAATTCGATCCCAATGAAGTCACGTTGATCAGTACGGTCGCCGAACAAATCAGCCTGGCCATCGTCAACGCACGACTATTTGAAGAGACCCGCCGTCGCCTGGAACAAACGACCCTGCTGTACGACATCAGCCTCATGTTGACTTCGACGCTCAATCTGGATAAGGTGCTGCGCGTGACGATGGAAGCGACCGTGAGCATGGTGCAGGGTGAAGCCGGTTCGGTGATGCTGCTCGACGAAGATACCGGCGAATTGGTCTTTGCCGCGGCCGCGGGCCCGGCGGGTGAGAAACTGTTGGGCGTGCGCCTGCCGGCCGGCACTGGCATTGCCGGCCGCGCCCTGCGTGAAGGCCGCTCGCTGCTGGTTGATGACACGCAAATCGATCAACGCTTCTATCCCGGCGTCGATCGCGTGACAGGCCTGACCACCCGCCGCTTGCTGGCTGCGCCACTGCGATCACATGGGAAAATCATCGGCGTGATGGAAGTGATCAACAAACGCAGCGGATCGTTCACGGAAAGCGATGTGCGCGTACTCGAACTGCTGGCTTCCACCGCCGCCGTCGCGATCGACAACGCGCGGCTCTACACGCGTGAGACGCAGCTGTCTGATCAAGTTCGCAAACGCAACCGGGAACTCAACGCGCTGCATGCCATCTCGGCGGCGCTCAGCCAGTCGCTCGAAATTCAGACGGTGACCGACGTCGCTCTCACCTTGATGAAATCACTCCTGGAATTTGACGAGGGCGCGATTACGTTGCTGCCGGAATCGAATCGACCGGCGACGATCAGCACCACCACCTCAGACTGGCTCACGCGCAACGCCGTGGCCCAACAGTTTAGCGAACAAGCCGTTGCCGCCCGCACGCTCCAACTCTTGCCCGACACCCGCCAGATTGCCGAAGCCGAAGCCTGGCACGCAGTTCGCGTCGGCGCCTTTGCCGCCGTGCCGTTGTGGGGACACGATCGGGTTGAGGGGGTGCTGCATATGGCCTGGCGCGCACCGCACGAATTTGCAGAAGAGGGCGTGCCGCTGCTGGCCGCCATCGGCCAGCAAATTGGCGTCGCCATCGAACGGGCCGAGCTGTATGAAGTCGCTCAGCGCCGCGCGCGTGAAATCGAGCAGTCCTACGCGCAGCTGGTTCAGTCGGAGAAGCTGGCAGCCACCGGCCGATTGGCTATGTCGCTGGCTCACGAAATCAATAATCCACTGCAAGCCATTCAAAACTGCCTGCATCTGGTGCTGGAGTTTCCACTGCCAGACGATCGCCGCGTCAATTACCTGAACATGGCGCGTGAAGAAACCGAGCGGCTCAGCATTCTGGTGCAGAGTATGCTCGATTTCTATCGGCCTTCACACGACGAACAGCCCACCGCCGATGTCCACGCCGTCATCGATCGCGTACTGGCCCTGACCGAGGAAAAGATACGCCACAGCCAGATCGAAATGACGCTCGATTTTCCGCCCGGCCCACTCGTCGTGCAGACCGCGCCCGATCAACTGGGCCAGGTATTCTTGAACCTGGTCGTCAACGCCGTCGAGGCGATGGGCAAGGGTGGATCGCTGCGGATCGAAGCGAAGCCCACCGGCGACATGATCGAAACGCGCTTTATCGACAGCGGCCCCGGCATTCCACCGGCTGAACTGCCACATATTTTCGAGCCGTTTTACACCACCAAAGCCGAAGGCACCGGCCTGGGGCTGGCTATCAGCTTCACCATCATCGAGCGGCAGCGTGGCACACTCGAAGTCGATAGCCATCTCGGTCAGGGCACGACGTTTATGGTGCGGCTGCCGAAAGCATTGGAAAGACGGAGAGATGAAGAGACGGAGTGAATTGGTGAATCAGACAATGGGTCGATTGGGCAACTAGCTCACTGGTCAACTTGTTGACTAATCACTAGTTGACCAATTACCAATCACCAGTTGCCCACTCCCCGATCCCTGATCCCTGACTAACCCACGGAGACCACCCTATGTTGCAAAGTTCGCATTTGCTCGTCGTCGACGATGAACGCACCACTCGGCTGACCCTGTCCGAAATCTTCTCACTGCGCGGCGCAATCGTTTCAATTGCAGGCTCCGGTGAAGAAGCCCTTAAGTTGATCGAGCAGACCAACTTCGATCTCATCATCCTCGACATCAAGATGCCGGGGATCAGCGGCCTGCAAGTACTGGACTCGGTGCATCTGAGTTCGCCCAGCACCATCGTCATCCTGCTCACCGCGCATGCCACCGTCGATTCGGCCATCAAGGCGTTGCGGCAAGGCGCATTCGACTACATCCTCAAGCCCACGCAGCCGCGGGTCATCATCGAAGTCGTCGAGCGCGGTTTGGCCAAACGTCAAGAATTTGTGCGGCGGCAGAACCTGGTGGGTCTGATGGAACAGACGGTGGAAGCTTTTAAGAGCGGCGTCGAGCTGCCAACCACGCCGGCCAATCCTGCCGCGCCAGTTGAAATGCGTCTCCAGGTCGGCGATCTGGCCGTTGATCTCGATCGCCGCGAAGCCCGGATGGGCGATCAATTACTGGATCTGACGCCCACCGAGTTCGACACGCTGGCGTATCTCGCCCGTCACGCCGAGCGCGTCGTCAGTTGCCGTGAATTGGTTCAAGCCGTGCACGGTTATGAGACGACCGAACACGCCGCCCGGCCTATCATGCGCGTCCACATCCATCGCTTGCGCCAGAAGATCGAGGTCAACGCCACGGGACCTCTTCACTTGCTGACGATCCGCTCCGCCGGCTACATGCTGGTCATTCATCCCCGGCCACAGTGAGGGACCGCTTGCGCCAGGGGTAGGCACCCATTGCCCGGTTTCGCCTGAAAACCAGACGCTGGATGCATAAACAGTCGTTCCAAGTGTGTCATTAGTCCTTTTTTAGACACACTTCTAACCTTGTCCGGCTTTGCTTACGATATCGCAAGGCATTTGCAATGATTTAGCAAGGTTATTATTGGCCGTTTATGGTACTCTACAAGCGTGTGATAACTGTCAGGGAGACTTGCGATGAGTGATTCCCGAGTTCTGGTCGTCGATGACGAAGAGCGGACACGCACCTATATCTGCGACGGCTTGAGCGCGCTGGGCATCACCGATCAAGCCCGCGGCGTTGCGACGGCCGAAGAAGCCCTGGCCGAAGTCGATCGGACGCCGATCGATCTGGTGATCAGTGATGTACGCATGCCGGGCCTCAACGGCCTGGACCTCGCACGCTATTTGCATCAATCCCATCCCACGACCCGCGTGATCTTGATCACAGGCTACAGCACGCGTGATATCGAACGCACCGCGGCGGCGCTCTCCGTCGAAGCGTTATTGAAGAAACCATTCGCGCTCGATCAGCTGGGTGAAGCCGTCCGCAACGCATTGCGCTTGAAACGTCCCTCGCAGCCGGCCATGATCCCGACCGCTTCGGCCGAATCAATCCCCCGCCAGATCAAATTGATCCAGCGGGACACGGGTGCACAATGGATTGGACTGATGAACGCGAGTGGCAAAGTCATCATGGATACTGGCGCCAACGATGAGCTGAGCACAATTCTGACGCAAATTGAGTATCAAGGCTGGTCGCCCATGATCGCCAGCATCTCCGATCAGACCGGCCCGTGTTTTCTCTACGTCGAAGGTCAGCCATACGACGTGTATATCACCAGCCTCGATCGCTCACATTGTCTGATCATGATCTACGACCGGCGCTGGCAAACCAGTCGCATCGGGGCGGTGTGGCTCAGCGCACGGCATGCCATGCAAACCTTGACCGGCCTGCTGTCCACTTCACCCTCACCGCCGCGACTCGTACAGCCGGTCACACCGGAGTATGTGCACCAGGGCCCCATCATCGAACCCTGACCGCTCAGTTATTTTTCACGCACAATCTAGTCAAGCAGGCGAGAGATAGTTTATGAGCACAAAAATCCTGTACATCGAAGACAATCCCGACAATCGCATGTTAGTGCGGCGCGTATTGCAGGCCGAAGGCTACACGGTGATCGAAGCCAAGGACGGACCGACCGGCATTCAAGCCGCCACCGAGCAAACACCTGATCTCATTCTGATGGACATCAACCTGCCCGATGTCGACGGTTATGAGATCACGGCCCGTATCAAACAGCTGCCCGGCCTGGCCAAAGTGCCCGTCATCGCCCTCACCGCCAACGTCATGAAAGGCGATCGAGA
>JADGQE010000268.1 GCA_017882055.1 Thermoflexales bacterium | reverse complement strand
CACGGCATCTGGTCGCCCTATCGCAACTTGCAGGCGATGCTTGCACGTCACGGTCTGCGCCCGATGTTGGTACCAGCGCAAGAAGAGAACTGGATTTACAAATACAAAGACGGTCATGTCAGAACGGCCGCCGTTGGCAGTGCGCTGCGTAACAGTTGGCTGCCTGCGCCCTTTCATTACCTCGCGTTGTTCTTTCGCCCGCGCTTTCTGGCGATGCTCGACATCCGCGACATCGTGTCCCTGATCGAAGTCTGGTACAGCCTGGTGTTGTCCATCGGCATCGATCCGCTGCGTGAAGATCAGCCCATGGAAGATCAATGGCTCGGCGATCTCACTCAGCACTGGGGGCCGGCGCTGCGCGCCTTCATGATCGGCCTGATCCGCAACGGGCTGGCGGCCCGCCCGGCCGAGATTCCGCAGTCGGGTTTCGTCGCCTTCATGCGTTTTTACACCTTGCTGCGCCGCGACACCTGGGCCTTCTCGTATCTGCCCGCCGATGCCGGCACCAGTCTGATCGATCCAATGGCCGATCGAGTGCGCGAACTGGGCGGAACGATCGAACTCGGCACGCGGGCCAATCGATTGGAGCGATCGGGCGACCGCTGGATCGTTCACACGCCGAATGGATCAGCCGCGGCCCGGCAGATCGTGCTGGCCGTCGATGCGCCTGGCGCGCAGTCGATTCTGTGCAACAGTCCCGACACAGCCGCCATCGCCAACGATCTGTATTTCCCGCGCGGCATGCCCACCGCCGTGTTGCGTTTCTGGTATGATCAATTGCCCAAAACAAAAGTGGAAGCCGGCATCTTCAGCGGTGAAGTGATCGTCGACAACTACTTTTGGCTGCACCGCTTGCAGGATCAATACGTGCGTTGGAGTAAAGCGACGGGGGGCAGCGCGATCGAAGTTCATATCTACGGCCCGCCCGAATTGATCGACGAAGCCGACGCCGTGTTGCTGGCCAAAGCCGCCATCGATGTGCAGAGCGCCTTTCCCGAACTGCGCGGCCACCTGATCCATCAAACGCTGCAACGCAACGCGGCGACGCATACGCTCTTTGGCTTGGGTCGAGCCGATCGACATCTGGGCATTGTGACGCCGTGGCCCGATCTGTTTTGCTGCGGCGATTGGGTGCGCCATCCCACACCTGCTTTCTTTTTAGAAAGAGCCTGCTTCACCGGTATCGAAGCCGCCAATACCGTGCTGCGATCACGCGCTCTGCCGGTGTGGCCGCTTTTGGAATATCCAAAACCCGAAGCAACTGCGCGCGCGATCGAACGCTTGATGCATCTCGGCCGCAGAGCAACCCGTGCGACAAAATCCAAACGAGAATCGTAATTCGGCACATACCGTCGCCGAATGCATACGCAAGACTGCGCTGAATCATGGTGGGGTATACTTATCTACATCTGCGCTGAAACGCTGATTTCCGACAACGCTGCGCGATATTCGCCAAGGATGAGGCATCCACCAGCCTAATGTTTCGCAAAGTCTGGCTCTTTATCAAACTAACGCGCCCTTTCTTTCTCTTAGGCGGGGTGCTGGCCTACGGCCTGGGTTTGATCATCGCCGCCTGGCAGGGTACCGTAATCGATGCGAGCCGCGCACTGCTGGGCCAGTGGCTGGTCACTTCCATCCAACTCATGGCTCAATACCTCAATGAGTACACTGATTTTGAAGTCGATCGACTCGCCGGCCAGCATCGCACCCGGTTTACGGGCGGCAGCGGAGTGTTGCCTTCCGGCGCACTGCCGCGCGATGTAGCGCATACGGCGGCGATCGCGTGTGCCATTAGCGGCCTCGCCGCAGGGATCGTCGCAACGCTTCAAATTCCCGCGATCGGCCTCATTGGCCTGATCAGCTTGCTTGGATCATGGTTCTATTCCGCGCCACCCCTAGCGCTGATGGGCAGCGGCTTCGGCGAACTGACCACTTCCATCATCGTGGCGCTGCTGGTGCCACTAACCGGCTACGTCCTGCAAACGGGCCGACTCGCGCCGATCGTGTTTCTCGTCTGCCTGCCGCTGGTGTCGATTCATCTGGCCATGATACTCACCTTCGAGTTTCCCGATCGAATCGTCGATGCTCAAATGGACAAGAAAACATTGACCGTGCGGTTTGGCCTCAAGCGCATGGCCCAACTTCATACCGTCTTGATCGTCGGTTCATTTGGGCTAATCGCGTTGCTGCCGGCCTCGCCCGCGACTCGATTCATCTGGCTGGCGATTCCGCTAGCCGTGTGGCAGATCAGCAGTGTCATCCAAAACTCACGCCGCGCGCGAGGCAATTGGGAAAGGCTATCCTTTGGCGCGATCGCCTTGTTCGCCCTGATGTCAGGGCTGAGTCTAATCGGATTCGTGGCAACCTAAACGAGTAACGACAGGAGAGAGGCAGCATGCGGGTAGGCATTATCGGACTGGGCAATCTGGGCATGGCCGTTGCCAATCTCATTGCTTCGAATGGGCACGCTGTGATCGGCTGGGAATACAACCGAGCCGTAGCCGACGAGATCAATCAGCAGCACACCAACACGAAGTTCCTGCCGGACATCCAGATTCATTCTAAAGTATCGGCAACGACCGACCTGGCGGCTGTCTTTCAAGATTGCCCGGTCATATTTGTGGCGCTGCCCTCGGTCTTCATCAAGCGCACATTGCAGCCGGTTCAGGCGCAAGTCAAGCCCGAAGTCGTGCTGGTCAACATGGCCAAAGGTATCGACGGCGAAACCGGGCTGACAGCCTTTCAAACACTCACGGGCTTATTCCCACACAATCGAGCGATCATGTTGTCCGGGCCATCCATTGCGAATGAGTTGGCGCGGCAGATGCCGACGGTGGTTGTGATTGCCGGACAAAGCAAGACTGATCTACTGTTAGTCGCTCGTTTGCTCGACAACGATTACTTCCGCACACGCTTTTCCGACGATGAGATCGGCGTTGAACTCGGCGGCATCTTGAAGAACATCTACGCCATTGGGCTGGGGCTGTTCGATGGCAAACAGATTACGAGCATCAACTTCCGAGCGGTGTACTTGACCATCGCGATGGAAGAGATCACCAACATTGGCGTGGCAATGGGGGCGAAGATCGAAACGTTTTTGTACTTGTCCGGCATCGGCGACTTACTGGCAACCTCGCTGAGCGCGCACAGCCACAATCGGCGCATGGGTGAACTGCTGGCGCAAGGTTTGTCGCTGCCTCAAGTCGAAAAGGAAATGGGCGTCACGCCTGAAGGCTATAACACTCTGAAGTCGATGTTGTATATCGCCGAGAAGCTGCATGTGGCCATGCCTCTGGCCAAGGGCCTGTGGGACGTGATCTATGGCCGTTACAGCGCCGAGAAATTCATCTCGTCGTTCATTCGAGATTTCGTGGAATAGCTAACCTTGCGACGCCTGGCGGCCCACCGGCACATTGCGCCGGGAATGGGCAGGTTTCCGCTCATGGCGCAGCGAACTCGGACCAAACCTTCGCAAGGTTCTTCTGCAAGGATTTTGTTTCAGTTACTCTTCAGCACGAGCGGCAGATACACTCCGTACCAGGGCGGGATGGCAACCGGCTTTTGAATGGGTGAGAAACTGTTACACACATTGGCCGCCGCCAGCGTCACTGAATAGGTCTGAAGTGTATGGGTCAACGGGAAATCGTGTGAAACAGTATCCAGGTTCGTGACGGTGTATCCACTATCGCCAAAGTCCCAGGTATACGTGATCGGCAGAATGCCGCCGCTGATCACGGCCGTAAAAGTTACGGCGCGACGTGCCCCAAGCACGTCCAGTATATTCAGAAAATCAACACCCGTAATCACCGGACAAGTTACCGTGAATGTGGCCGTGACAGTTTTGTTGCCGTTGATATTAATCCTGGCGGGATTCAGGATGCCGCTTAGATCGCCGCTCCAGTAGGCAAAGTACCAGGTCGCGGTTGGGACAGCCGTGACTGTGACCACATCGCCGTAGTGATAAGTGGATTGATCGGGATTCTTTGTCACGCTTCCATTCCCGACGACGCCTACGGTTAACGTATACGGAATCTGCGTGAAGGTCGCCGTCACGATTTTGCTGGCAGTCATGGTAATCGTCACGGGGTTGGCGCTGCTGACGAGATCACCGCTCCAATTACCAAACGCCCAACCGATTTGAGGATTTGCCGTCAAAGTGATCACCGTCCCAATGGCATACGAAGTCTGATCGGGATTCTTGATCACGCTTCCGCTGCCCACCGTATTCACCGTCAAGGTATTGCCCGGCGACAACACAATAAGTGTAATCGATGAAGCGGGATACAGCGCCGTGAAGCCGCTCCCGGTCACACTGAGATCGGGCAGATGCACGATCGCAGTCAAGTTGGCGGCGCTGTAACGATATACCTGCGCCGTCGATCTCGACACGTAATTGGAGAGGGACAGTGTGCTGGTGAGACTGTTTGTCGTTTTATTGATGATCATGAGCGTCAACGAACCATCGTCGGTACGTTGCGCAGCATAGATTGAGACTTGATCCTGGTTGGCGCTGGTCGCACTTACGCTAGTATCGCCGAAGGTGCTGTGTGCGCCGTCATAATTGCGAAACAGGCGAAACGCATAGGCGCCCGGTTGCGCTGACGTCGGCGGTCCCCAGATGGTGGCCAGGTCAAGCCCTTCGCGTCCGAAGATGCCCAGTACGTCGGCCTCTGCGAGCGCGCCATTGATGTCCTCGAGCCCGCCCCAGTTGTATTCAGAGATCGCCAGCCTGGTGCCGGTGTAGTTGGCGCTGACCCAATCTTTCATGCGCGGGATAAGCCGCACGATGCCGCCTTCCCAGCCAGCGGTGCCGATCCAACTTTCATCGACATAGGTAGGGTCCCATAACGATCGAGTGGAGCGCAACCGCAGCGCCTGAGTGGCCGCGTTGCCTGCCGTCGAGAGCGACACACCGTTAGCCTGCGGATAGTAGTGTAGATCGAGGTAGTCGAGGACACGCTGACTATGTGCCTGATCGTAGGCCCGCATCTGCTGCAAGTACCACGCCACAAAAGCGATGTTGCCGTGCGAGGTATAATCGGCCCCGCTGCTGCTGCAGTTATCCACTGCCGAGAAGAAGTAGGCGCACCAGCCCCACAACACCGGTCCCAACGTCTGCGCGCCCGGATCGGCCGCTTTGATTGCCGGCGCGATTTCCACCGTGCGAGTCAACATTTCATCGTAACTCGTGGGCTGCGGATGCACGTCGCGATGCGTGCTGTTCCACAACATCGGCTCATTGTCGAGATCGTAGAACAGCACGCCGCCATTGGCCGCCGTGCCATATTGGCCCGTCAAGTGATCGATCCAGCCTTGTACAAAAGTATGATCGATCGCGATGCTGGTATCGGATGGATCGTTGCCGGTAATGGGGGTCACTCCATCCGTGTGCATCCCGTTACCACAATCAGAGTGCCACGGAGAATCGAAATATTGTTGGGCGCCATATTTAGTCACGCTAAAGCCACATGCATAGTTGGAGCTGTTGGGCGTCCAACCGATCAACGGAACAGTAAGCAAGGTTCGCGTATTCGTGCGACGATCCTGATCGACAAATTGATCGGTGGCCGAGCCATCCGGCAAAGTCGTGGGCGGCGGGTTATCTTCGAGGATGTTCTCGAAGTACCAATCACTGGCATGATTGCTCATATCGTTCTGCCAGTTGTAGCGCGTAGTGGAATTGCCGCCCCAACGCCGCACCGGCAAATTTAATTCGGCAGCCAAGGCTTCATCGGCAAAGTTCATCCCGTAAATGTTTGGGCTGATTGAATGCCGGTTGGCGTTAGCATCGACGCTCAACGCTGGGCCGAGGCCGGGGGGTGGCGTCGGCGTGGGCGTGCCACTGCCGATCAATTGGATATCATCCAAATA
>JADGQE010000267.1 GCA_017882055.1 Thermoflexales bacterium | reverse complement strand
CAAGATCGGGCCGATCGTTTCTGCGCCACCCAGTCGACGCATCAACTTGTAAGCGATGTTGGCCGCTTCGAGATCGGGGAAAACCAGCACGTTGGCTTGCTTCACTTTGCTAAACGGGAAGCGGCGCTCGATCAGTTCCGGCACAATCGCTACGTCGACTTGCATCTCGCCGTCGATTTCCAGCGTAGGCCGGCGAGCGCGCACCAGCTCGGTCGCGCGGCGGACTTTTTCGGCCAGCGGATGTTTGACGCTGCCGAAGTTCGAGAAGGACAACATCGCCACGCGCGGCGTCAGATCGAGTTTGATCGCGAGGTCAGCCGCCAGCGAAGCGATCTCGGCTAAGTCTTCGGCGCTCGGCTCGATGTTGACCGTTGCATCGGTAAAGATGTACACCTTGTCACGCAGAATCACGAGGTACGCGCCGGCCGCCCTGTTGACGCCGGGCCGCGTGTGGAAGATTTGCAGGGCAGGGCGGATCACTTCAGGATATTCGTACGTCAAGCCGGAGACAAAAGCATCGGCCTGGCCTTGCTGCACCATCATCAAGCCGAATAGATTCGGTTCGTGCATGAGTTCGCGCGCGTTGCTCAGCGTGACGCCCCGGCGCTGTCGCATCTCGTGGTAGATTTGAATATAGGCGGCTAAATGGGGATCGCTGCCTGGATCGACGATCGTCGGTGTGAAGCGCAGCCCCAGATCGTCGACCTGCCGCGCGATCTCCGCGGGGCGACCCAATAAGATCGGCTCGCCGATGCCCTCGTCGACGATCTGCGCGGCTGCGCGAATGATCGTCGTTTCTTCGCCTTCCGGGAACACGATGCGTTTAGGCGCGGCCTGTGCTTTGTTGATGATGGCCCGACGCATGCGATGCCCCGATCCCAGGCGTGCCGCCAACTGCTCGCGATACTCATCGAGGTTGATTTGCCGGCGGGCGACCCCGCTTTTCATCGCGGCTTCGGCGATGGCCGGCGCCACCCACAACAACGCGCGCGGATCGAGCGGCTTGGGAATGATGTAGTTGCGCCCGAATTTGATCGAGCTCAGGTTGTAGGCGGTGAGGACCGAGTCCGGCACGTCTTCGTGCGCGAGCGCCGCCAACGCTTTCGACGCCGCGACTTTCATCTCCTCGTTAATGGCGCGAGCCTGCACATCGAGCGCGCCGCGAAAGATGAACGGAAAGCCCAGCACGTTGTTGATTTGATTGGGATAATCCGATCGGCCGGTGCAGACGATGGCATCGGGCCGCGCCGCTTTGGCCTCCTCATAGCTAATTTCAGGATCAGGATTTGCCATCGCAAAAATGATCGGGTCGGGCCGCATCGTTTTCAACATCTCACCGGTCACGATGCCGCCGACCGACAGCCCGACCAGCACATCCGCATCGACCAGGGCTTCGGCCAGCGTGCCGGGACGATCGCCCTGCGCAAATCTCATTTTCTCCGGGAAGACGTCTTTCGTGCGGCCGCGATACAACAGTCCGGCGATATCCGTCATCCAGATATTTTGCCTGGGCACGCCGATGTTGACAAACATGTTCGCGGTGGCCACGGCGGCCGCGCCTGCGCCGGAGAAGACCACTTTGATTTCATCGATCCGGCGGCCGGTGACTTCGAGCGCATTGAGCAGTCCGGCCGAGGCGATAATGGCCGTGCCATGTTGATCGTCGTGAAAGACCGGAATATCCAGTTGTTCCCGCAGGGTCGTCTCGATGAAAAAGCATTCGGGTGATTTGAAATCTTCGAGGTTGATGCCGCCAAACGTCGGCGCGATCGCTTTGATCACACGCACGGCTTCGTGCGGATCATGGGTATCGATTTCAATGTCGAACACATCGACATCGGCGAAGCGCTTGAATAATACGGCTTTGCCTTCCATCACGGGCTTCGAGGCCAGCGCGCCGCGATCGCCCAGCCCGAGGATGGCGGTGCCATTCGAAATCACGGCGACCAGATTGGCTTTGGCCGTCATTTCATACGCAGCCTCCGGGCGTCGTTCGATTTCCAGCACGACGTCGGCGACGCCGGGCGTGTAGGCCAGCGATAGATCGCGCTGCGTGTTGAGCGGTTTGGTCGGCACCACTTCGATTTTGCCGGGCCGTCCCTGGCGGTGATACTCAAACGTTTCTTTGGCGGTAACAGCCATGATCGTCCTTTCTCTTTGATGGTTGCGGCGGGTGTATAATCCTATCATCCAAAGGAACTGTGGGCAACTGCCTAACCTCACGTGTAATAGGCTACCGAGTGTCACCTCTGCTGCGTTGGCCATTGCTATTCAAGCCCTTGTCGATCTTTCTCGCACTCGTCGTTGCCGTGCTGGCGCTGAGTTCGTTCGATTATGCCTGGACCGATTGGCGTCCGGCGACGTGCATGCCCGCTGCCTGTTTTTGTGAGAACCTGCGTCCCGGCACGATCCGCCAGCCGATCAATACGTGGTCGAATTTCAGTTTCGTGCTGGTCGGGCTGTTGATCCTGGCGCTGGCTGATCAGGATTTCAAGCGCGATCGAGCCGGCGGCCGTCCCCCGAATCTGATTCGAAGCCATCGATCTTATCCGCGTGTTTACGGACTGGCTGTGATCGCTATCGGTTTTGGCTCGCTGTTCTACCATGCTTCGTTGACGTTTGTCGGGCAGTGGTTGGATGTCGCGTCGATGTATCTGTTGGGGACCTTCATGGTGTTGTACAACCTGGCGCGCCTGCGTCCGATCGGCCGGCGCGCTTTTGTCGGCCGTTATCTGTTGTTCAATGGGGTGCTCGGCTTCAGTTTGGTCCAATGGCCGGAACTGCGACGCTATCTCTTCTTTGGGCTGATGGTGGTTGCATTGGTCATCGAAGCGATCATTCACCGCAGACTGCGGCCGCGCATCAAAACAGCCTGGATCTTTGCCGCGCTGTTGAGCATGAGCCTTGCCTGGATCATTTGGGTACTTGATTTGAATGGCGGGCTATGTGTGCCACAGAGTCTATTGCAGGGTCATGCGGTCTGGCACGGGCTAACCGCGCTGGCAGCCGGCTTGCTATATCTTTACTACCGTTCCGAAGACCAGCCAGTGACTGAATACTGAATCCGCTGCTCGGAGTGATTGAACCCGTATCACCCTTTTGGCAGCCGGCATGCGCGGCGACAACTAGGCGCGTTCTCTGGAAACTTCACTCCACTCGCAAAGCATAGGCGAATAACAGGGTATAATGGTCATGGCGATCTGTCTGGATGAAAGGTGATCATGGCCGAAGAACGAATACAAAAACTGTTGGCGCAGGCCGGGCTTGGCTCGCGGCGCGCCTGTGAAGTCTACCTCGTTGAGCAGCGCGTCAGAGTCAACGGCAAGCTGGTTGAGCTGGGCGCTAAAGCCGATCCGGATCGAGATACGATCACGGTCGATGGGCGGCGCGTTCATTTCGAATCGAACAAAATCTATGTGATGCTCAACAAGCCGATGGGCATTGTCACGACCAACTCTGACGAGTTCGATCGTCAGACGGTGCGCGATCTGATTCCGATCGAAGGACACCTGTATCCGGTTGGCCGCCTTGATGCCGATAGTGAAGGCCTGGTGTTGTTGACGAACGATGGCGATTTGGCGAACGCGCTGACGCATCCCCGTTACGAACATGAAAAAGAATATATCGTGTTAGTCGAAGGTCAGCCGGGTGTCGGTACACTCAAAGCCTGGCGGCACGGCGTCATGCTGGAAGAACAGCTGACGGCCCCGGCGAGTGTTGCGGTGATGTCGACCGAGCGCGGGCAAACGTGGCTGCGCGTGATTATGCATGAAGGCCGCAAGCGGCAGATTCGTGAAGTGGCGGGCATGCTCGGTCATCGCGTCAAGTATCTGCAGCGCGTGCGGATTGGATCACTGCAGCTGGGCGATCTCAAGACCGGCCAGTGGCGGCATCTGAATGTCTCTGAAGTGCGTCAACTGCGATCGTTGGTGGATCAAGCGGCCAACCCTGCTGTCAAACGCAGAATACCCTCTCGCTCTCGTCCGAAGAACATTAAGCCAGCTCGTCGCGCATGACGAAGAAAAACCGCGGCGACATTGCGCCTACGTTGATCTCAAAAAGTTTTTGGACACGGATTCACACGGATCGCACGGATAATGAAAAACATCCGTGTGAATCCGCGTTATCCGCGTCCGATTTCTAGCGCAGGGTCGCCGTGATTTGCTTTCTCTACCTGAATAAAGCGTCAAACTCACTCAGCAGCGACACTAACTCCGACGCTTCACTGGTTCCATCGAATTCGCGGACGGCCTGCGCGCCGACGCTGCTGCTTGATGGAAACTCGCCCGGCGTTTGGATAATGTCCCTTACCCGCGGAATGAAGATGAATTGCAGCCACTGCGAAAAGGCCATCGTATCCATCGCAAAGGCTTGCTGAAAATCGTATTGGTCTGGTGCTAAGGGATCGCTTTGCCACAGGCCGATGCGTATCATCTCGGCTTCGATGGCCGTGACCTTCGCTTCGACCATTGCATATTCCGGCTTCACGCTGAATTCTCTTCGGCTGTAATCTTTTCCACGACTTGTCGCAATACTTCATACGGTTGCGCGCCTGATACCAAATATTGGTTGTTAAAGACCAGTGCAGGTACGCCATTCAATCCATACTGATAGGCTTGCTCGATGTCGGCATCGACGGCGTCTTCGTATTCAGGGTTATCTAGCGCGGCTAGAAACGGCACTGAATCGAGTCCGATCGATTGAGCAACCTCGGCCAAGACTTCTTTGTCGTCGATGTGCTTGAATTCCTGCCAATACGCTCGGAACATGGCCGCGTGATAACGATCACGCTTGCCGTTCGCTTCGGCGTACTTCGCGCCGATCAAAGCTGGGCGACTGTCGATACCTGTAGGACCGGGTTTGAGATCAAGGCCGTAGGACTCGCGCGCGATCTGAAGCAGGCGAGGGCGCGCTGCCTCAATCCGTTTCAAATATTCTGGCGGAATGGGTGGCGATCCTTTCGGGCGCAATTCGAATGCATGCCACTCAATGGTTACGTCATGCGATTGCCTGAGTTTCTCCAAACTGGAAGAAACGAGGAAACACCAAGGTCAGACAAAATCAGACCAAACATCAATATGTACGGTGGGCAAGATAAGCGCTCCTCTGGTTGGCGATGAATCTTCTCTTCGATTGTATCATGTCGCCAACGGCTTATTCCTCATGGCCTGGATCACCTGATTGTGATCGGCAAATACACGTGATGGCGCTGCATCAGCACGGCGCGTGCCATCTTATCGGCCCAGGCACGACGATCAGTGGGTTGATCCCATTGCCAATTGTGCACGAATTGAGAAAGCGCGTCGTCCAGCGTAAGCGTTTCGGTGATCGACAGGGTGAGTTTAGTGTTGAGGTCGATCGGCGGATATTGTCCTTCGTAAGCCAGGCTGCGTGTAATCAACTCGCTGTAGATCGCCCGGGTAGCGGCATCCGTCCGCATTGAATCGGTGATTGATCCCATGCCGAACTCTTCACCGTGAGCATCACTATTGCTCGGACTGTTGACGGGATAGTAGCACTCCGGAATATTAGCCTCGTTCTGTGTGTGCGATGCCCACGGATATCCAAGTGCGTCCATTGCCTGGATACACTTGAGATGCGAATACGAATCGCCAAGCGAGTGCAGATAAGTGGCAAAGGCTGGCAGAGACCCAGCCACAATATTCGTGGTAATGACCGCGGTACGCGTGTACAAGCATTTTGCTTGAAATATCGTGATGTCGAGCGGCCCGCCCCACGCGTAAGCCTCGTAAGCGACTAGCTGCGTAGTGACCCCTGTAGCCCAATTGCGCAGTGCACCAGATCGCGTTGAGCAAAAGGTCCGCTTTGGTGTGGGAAGTGAAAGAAAGGTGAATACTGGCCGTAGCGCGACGTGATGCTG
>JADGQE010000266.1 GCA_017882055.1 Thermoflexales bacterium | reverse complement strand
TTATGGATCACGACGTGATTCGCGCGGTCGATGCGTTTCAGCGTAGCCGCGGTGTAAATGCACAGCTGCCGCTGGAAGCGGGCGCGCTGCTGCTCGTCGCAGTCGATGGCGATCCGGATCAAGTCGAGCGCGACCTCGAGCGAATTGTGGACGTGCTGCGCCATTCGGGCGCGAGTGATGTCCGTCGCGCGCGCACCGCCGAAGAATCCGAGGCGTTGTGGGAGGCGCGCCGCTCGGTTTCGCCGGCGATCATTCGGCTGGGCAATGCGCGCTTCGGCGAAGACATCGTCGTGCCGCGCGGCCAGATTTCGCAGATGGTTGATCTGATCAAGCAGATCGGCAAACAATACGATTTGCTAATCGTCGTTTACGGTCACATCGGCGATGGCAACCTCCACCCCAACATCATCTGCGATCGGCGCGATCCTGAAATGATGAAGCGGGTCGAGGCAGCCTCGCACGCGATCTTCGATGCCACGATCGAACTGGGCGGAGTGATTTCGGGTGAACACGGCATCGGGTTGTTGAAGACAGGCTATTTGTCCAAGAGCGTCGATCCGCTGGCGCTTGAATCGATGCGGGCGATCAAGAAGGTCTTCGATCCGAATGGGATTATGAATCCGGGCAAGAAGATTTAGGATTTTGGACACTGCACTGCGCGAACGCAGTGAGTGCAAGTGTTGCCGATTTTGGATTGAAGATTGGAAGCCAGCGATGAATGAGCAAGAATTCAAGGATAGAACGAAAAAGTTTGGACTACGCGTTATCCGGCTCGTGGAGTGTTACCGAAATCTCGGACGGCAGAGGTTATCGGTAAGCAGTTGTTGCGATCAGCCACTTCGGTTGGGGCGAACTATCGTGCGGCCTGTCGCGGCAAATCGACCGCCGATGTCATCGCCAAACTTTCCATTGTCGAAGAAGAAGCTGACGAGAGTCTGTATTGGATGGAGCTGTTGGTTGACGCCGAGCTGGTCACGGTTGCCAGGCTGGCTGACCTGATGAAAGAAGGCAATGAGATTGTCGCAATGACGGTCGCTTCTATCAAGACGCTTCGTCGGAAGAAATAGGTGTAGCGGACTTTGAATCCAAAATCCGAAATCGAAAATCTAAAATCAGAAGCGTATGCTCTAAAAGATCAGCTGATTCAATGGCGGCGTGACTTTCACCGTCATCCCGAGTTGGCTTATAAAGAAGTTCGCACGTCAGGTATTGTGGCTAAGCATCTGGCTGATCTTGGTATGGAAGTGCAGGCCGGCATCGGCAAGACCGGCGTGATCGGTTTGCTGGACGGCGCGAAGCCCGGCCCCGTGGTGATGCTGCGCTTCGACATGGATGCGCTGCCGATTGTCGAGGCGAACCAGGTTGAGTATGTGTCGCAGAATCCGGGCGTGATGCACGCTTGCGGCCATGACGGTCACACCGCCATCGGGCTGGGCATTGCGCAATTGATGGCGAAACACCGTCACGAATTGGCTGGCACGCTCAAGTTTGTGTTTCAGCCCGCTGAAGAAGGCGAGCAGGGGGCGATGGCGATGATTCGCGATGGCGCGCTGGAAAACCCGGAGCCTGAAGTGGCAATGGGGCTGCACGTTTGGAACGAACTACCGATCGGTCTGGCCGCGATTGGCTCCGGCGGCGTAATGGCGGCGGCTGACCTCTTTACGATTAAAGTGCAAGGCAAAGGCGGGCATGGCGCACAACCGCAACTGTGCGTTGATCCCGTCGTGATTGCGGCACAAATTATCGTCGCTTTGCAAACTGTGGTGGCGCGCAACGTCGATCCGCGCCAAACAGCGGTGGTGACAGTGGGCATGCTGAATGCCGGTACGGCCTTCAACATCATCGCGGATTCGGCCGTAATGACGGGTACGATTCGCACGTTCGATCCAATCACACGTGAACGAATCGTTCAGCGAGTGACCGAAGTGGTCGAGCAGACAGCACGTGCGTTGGGCGGCAGCGCGACGATCGAGATTAAGGCCATCGCGCCGGCCACGATCAACGATGATCGCGTAGCCCGCCTGGTGCGCGAGACAGCCGTTGAGGTGCTGGGCGCCGAGCACGTGACCGCCGATCAGTTTACGATGGGCGCGGAAGATATGAGCGAGTTCCTCAATCGTGTGCCGGGCTGCTTCTTCTTCCTCGGCTCGGCCAATGCCGAACGGGGCTTGAACGCGCCGCATCATAATCCACACTTCGATATTGACGAGGACGTACTGCCCATGGGCGTGGCTGTGTTAGCCACAGCGGCGCTGCGGTATTTGACAGGGAATACAGCGCCGAATTGAGGCTAAAGCGAATTCGTTGTTGTACTCAAGGAGAAAACATGCAACGCAATCTGCAAGAGCTCAAGACTCGATTGCTCGAAGTCAACGATCTGAATTCTGCTTCGGCCGTGCTGAGCTGGGATCAGACGACGTATATGCCGCCGGGCGGTGCGCCCGCACGTGGACGACAAATGGCCACGCTGTCGCGCCTGGCACATGAGAAGTTTACGGATCCGGCGATCGGCAAACTACTGGACGATCTGCGGTCTTATGCAGAGGGCCTGCCGTACGATTCGGATGACGCCAGCCTGATTCGGGTCACGCGCCGCGATTACGAAAAAGCCATTAAAGTACCGTCGTCGTTTGTGGCCGAACTCAACCGTCACGGCGCAGAGTCCTATCAGGTCTGGACCGAAGCCCGACCGGCCAATGATTTTAAGCGGGTCCAGCCGTATTTGGAAAAGACACTTGACCTCAGCCGGCAGATGGCGAACTTTTATCCAGGCTACGAGCACATTGCCGATCCGCTGATCGATTATGCCGATCCTGGCATGAAAGCCGAATCGATCCGTGCGCTGTTCGCTCAACTCCGCGAGCGGCTGGTGCCGATCGTGCGGGCGATTACGACGCAGCCCGCTGCTGACGATGCGTGCTTGCGACTCAGTTTTCCTGAAGCGCAGCAGCTGGCGTTTGGGCAGGTCGTGATCAAACAACTTGGCTATGATTTCAATCGCGGGCGGCAGGACAAAACACATCATCCCTTCATGACCAAGTTTTCGCTGGGCGACGTGCGTATCACGACCCGTGTCAAAGAGAATTACCTGGCCGATGCCTTGTTCAGCACGATCCACGAAGCCGGCCATGCCATGTATGAGCAGGGTATTCGTCGGGATTTGGAGGGAACGCCGCTAGCCGGCGGAACTTCATCGGGCGTGCACGAAAGCCAGTCGCGGTCGTGGGAAAATCTGGTGGGCCGCAGTCGAGGCTTCTGGCAATATTTTTATCCGCAGTTGCAGGCGACTTTCCCGGATCAGTTGAAGTCGGTGTCGTCCGATGCGTTCTATCGGGCGATCAACAAAGTCGAACGATCGTTGATTCGCACGGATGCCGATGAAGTCACTTACAATCTGCATGTCATGATCCGCTTCGATTTTGAGTTGGATTTGCTGGAAGGCAAATTAGCCGTACGCGATCTGCCCGGCGCATGGCAGGCAAGCTATCAATCGGACCTTGGCCTTGCCGCGTCCGATGATGGGGATGGCGTGCTGCAAGACGTGCACTGGTTTGGCGGTCTCATCGGCGGTTCGTTCCAGGGTTACACATTGGGCAATGTAATGAGCGCGCAATTCTTTGCCTCGGCATTGAACTCGCATCCTGAAATACCGGCTGAAATGCAGCAAGGCAAGTTCGATACGCTGCGCGGCTGGCTGACCGAGAACATTTATCAACATGGCAGCAAATTCACGCCGCTGGAAATCGTTCAGCGCGCGACAGGCCGGCCGTTGAGCATCGATCCGTACATCGACTATTTGCGATCGAAGTATGGCGAGTTATATCGACTGTAGTCGGCCAGAAGCCCGATCTCTCCAAGAGATCGGGTTTCTGTTTTGTAGGGGCTGTGCTAAAATCTGCATCGCTCGTTGATTGACTGAAAGTTGGAGGTTGGATGTTAGACGTTGGAAATTGGAGCAGCCTGTGTCGATCGATATCAATTCCTCCAATCTCTAATTTCCAACTTCCTATCTCTACAATGGAGACAGGATGACTCAAGCAGGACCTTTGCAATGGCGCACCGGCGCGGGCTGGCTGGTTTTGATCGGCGGCGGGCGTTTTGCAGAAAACGAAGTGATCCATTCGGCGGCGATCTCGGCGATTGCCGACGAATCGCCGATCGCGTTTTTGCCATCGGCGAATCCCGATCCGACTTACGGTGAAGCGTTCCTTTCGTTTTACGGCGAGCTGGGTGCGCCGCCCGGCTACGTGGTGCCGATCCACGATCAGCAATCGGCGCGCGATCCGGCCAACTATCGGCGGCTGGCTCATGCCGGTTTGATCTACATCGGCGGCGGCGATATACAGCGTTTGATCGAAGCCGTCGAAGGCACGCCCATCATCGAGGCAATTGCGCAGGCATTTGACGGCGGCGCGGTGATTGTCGGTATCGGCGCCGGGGCGATGCTCTTTGGCAAATGGGGTTTGAGCAGTTCGAACCGCAAGGTTTTTGCGGGTTGGGGCTGGGTGTCCGATGCGATTGTCGTACCGCATTATGCGCCCGAGCGCTCGGATGAAGTGCGCGTCACGCTGCAGCGTTATCCCGAGGCCATCGCGCTCAGTTTGCCCAATCAAGTCGCGCTCGCGCTTGGTCCGGAGGGTGAAGTCGAAACGTGGACGGATACAGGTGAGCAAGTCACAGTGACGCTCGGCTCAAAGTTTGGTCGATGATTAATCGTTCAGCGAGCATCTCACCTTTACCACAAAGACACTACGGCACGAAGAATTTTTGGCAAGATGTGGTCAACTCACAAAAACTTAGTACCTTTGTGCCTTAGTGGTGAGAATTTAAGCGCCAATTGAACGCATATAGTCGATGATATTTCCTTCTCTGTCTATGTTTTTTCGTAGACGGGATAGAGGGATGAGGTAAACATGCCGCTTCCGCTAGACGAACTTGTTGCGACACCGGCCCTGGTCAACGAACGCGCGCAGGATTTGAGTTGGTCTGACTTACTGTTTGAGTACGAATTGGCGCTGGATGACGACGCGGCGCTGCTGGGCGGCCTGAGTGAAAAGCAAGTCCACTTCAAGCCAGCTGCCAAAGTCTTCTCGATTGCCGAAGTGCTTACGCACAACTGCAACAGCGATCAGCTGTTTTGGAATTGGTTACGGTTGCTGGCAAACGACCGTCGCCCTGAAATCGACCCCAAAGATCTAATCGGCGGTGACGGCGCGCAGAACGATCGATCGCTGGACGCCTTGAATTCGCTGATCGAAGCGTGCCGGGCGTTGGCGCGCACTACGATCGATGCGCTGCCCGATCCGGGCGATCTGACCTCGACTGTGCCGCATCCATATTTCGGTGCGCTCAACGCCAAAGGTTGGATCTACTTCATGTGCCTGCATCATGGTATGCATCTGCGTCAAGCCGAGCAGGTGATCGATACGCCGGGCTTTCCGCCCGGAGATAGTCTACAGTCTCTGCCACGTGATGAGTATCTCAACATCACGCCGCGCAAGCCGATCGATCGTCCCTCGGTAGAGCAGGCTGACAAGAAACCGAAGCGGCAATCGGCCAGGAACAAGACGCCACCAACTTCACGCCAGAAATTGATGGTGAATAACAAACGGCCCGCCACCAAAGCCAAAACGCGGCGCGTCAAGAGCACGCGGCGCGGGTCGAAGAAGCGTTAGGCGGCTCGGCCCAATCCACAACAAGAACAGTACAAGGATTTGGGGTAGTGGTTATGTGGTAAGTGATAGGCTCAAATTGTACTCAATGATGAACCAGGCCGTCACGATCCAGTCCCACCAACAGACGGGGATTGTTCCATGATAAATGTCGGACTTCGAGAACGACAGCGTTTTGCGGACATAGCGCGCGAGTCGTTGGCGCAAGGTGTTG
>JADGQE010000265.1 GCA_017882055.1 Thermoflexales bacterium | reverse complement strand
TGGTGTTTCCGATTCTCTACACCCTGTACCTGAGCTTTACCAACTGGAATCTCACCTCGGGGATGGAACCGTCTTTTGTCGGTCTCAACAGCTACCTGCTTGTTTTCTCCGAGCCACGTTTTCTGCACGCACTTGGCCGAACCTTCACTTTCACGGTGTTTGCCGTGGCGACCGAGGTCGTGCTGGGCGTTGCCATCGCACTGATTCTGAACCGCGCTTTCGTCGGCAAGAGCTTCGCCAAACTGCTGCTCTTGCTGCCGCTCGTGGCCACGCCGATCGCGGTGGGCATCGTCTTCAATCTTTTTTACGACCCGACCATCGGCCTGCTCAATTTCGCTCTCAACGCGCTCGGGCTGCCGCAGGGTCTCTGGGTCTCGAGCGAAAAAACCGTCATTGCGTCGCTGGTCCTGGTCGATGTCTGGCAATGGACACCCATGATCACCCTGATCGTGCTCGCCGGCCTGGCCGGCCTGTCGGAGGAACCGGTCGAAGCGGCGCGCGTGGACGGTGCCAGCGAGTGGCAGATTCTGCGCTATGTCACCATCCCGATGGTCATGCCGGTCATTCTGATGGCGATGATTCTGCGCTTGATCGATGCGCTGAAGACCTTCGACATCATCTTCGCCATGACCGGCGGCGGCCCCGGTTACGCGTCGGAGACGCTCAACATCATGGGCTTCAAGTACAGCTTCGAGTATTTCCGCATGGGCCAGTCGTCGGTCATTCTGGTGGCACTGTTCATAGTGGTGCTGCTCTGCAGCCTGGGCATCATGAAACTGCGCGCATCCAGCGAAAACTGAAGAAGTTGGCATGAAAAACAAAATCGTTACCGCCATCCTGTTCTACCTGCTGGTCCTGATCATTGCGCTGGTCGTGCTGTTCCCATTCCTGTGGATGCTGACCTCGTCGTTCAAGACACAGGTCGACATCATCGCCTGGCCGCCCAAGCTGCTCTTTGAACCAACGCTACAGAATTACCGCAAGGTCTTCGAGGAACAGGACTTCCTGAAATATTTCTTGAACTCGACCATCGTCGGCACGGCGGCGGTCGGCCTGTCGCTACTGCTTGGACTGCCGGCGGCCTACTCGATTTCGCGCTACGCGCAGAAAAAGCTCGCCTTATTCATCCTGCTGGCGCGCCTGATGCCCGGCATTTCCTTCCTGATGCCCTGGTACATCATTTTCTCGCGGCTCGGCCTGATGGATAGCTATGTCGCGCTGATCCTCTCGCACATGCTGATCGCGCTGCCGATCGTGGTCTGGATCATGTCGACCTATTTCAGCACGATTCCGCGCGAGCTCGAAGAATCGGCCATGGTCGACGGTGCCACGCGACAGATGGCGTTTCTGAAGATAATCCTGCCCCTGTCGGGCCCTGGCATCATCACCGCCACAACGCTGTCGTTCATCTTTTCCTGGAACAACTTCATGTTCTCACAAGTGCTCAGTATGGAGCGGACCAAAACCCTGCCGATCGCCGTCTACAACTTCCTGTCCTATGCCGAAGTCGACTGGGGTGGCGTGATGGCTGCCGCCGTGGCCATCATGGCGCCGGCGATCGTTCTGACGATGATTTTCCAGAAATACGTGGCCAAGGGTCTGACGATGGGCGCTGTCAAAGGGTAATTCGCCCCCGCAATGGTATTTCTACCATTCGGCGAAGCTGCCATCCTTGTGGCGCCAGATTGGGTTGCGCCAGCGGTGGCCGATAGCGGCGCGCTCCTTGACGTACTCTTCATTGATTTCAATCCCCAATCCAGGACCTTGCGGAATCGTCACATAGCCTTTGTCGTAGGCAAAGACTTCCGGCTGTGTCAGATAGTCCAGCAAGTCATTGCTTTGGTTGTAGTGGATGCCCAGGCTTTGCTCTTGGATGAAGGCGTTGTACGACACGGCATCGACTTGCAGACAAGCGGCCAGCGCTATCGGGCCGAGCGGGCAGTGCAGCGCAACGGCGACGTCGTAGGCTTCGGCCATGGTGGCGATCTTGCGGGTTTCCGTGATGCCGCCGGCGTGCGAGACATCCGGCTGGATGATGTCGACATAGCCTTCGCTGAGAATTCGTTTGAAATCCCAGCGCGAATAGAGTCGCTCACCGAGAGCGATTGGGGTGTTGGTCAACGGCGCCAGTTCCTTTAGTGCCTCGTAGTTTTCGCTGAGTACTGGCTCTTCGATGAACATCAGCTTGTATTGATCCAGCTCCTTGATCAGGACTTTGGCCATCGGCTTATGGACCCGACCGTGAAAGTCGACGCCGATGCCGACGTGGGGACCGACTGCGTCGCGCACCGCCGCCACATTGGCCAAGGCCGCTTCAACTTTTTCATACGAATCGACGAACTGTAATTCTTCTGTTCCGTTCATCTTGACCGCAGTAAACCCGCGCGCCACAGCATCTTTGGCGGCTGCTGCGGCATCGGCCGGGCGGTCGCCGCCAATCCAGGAGTAGACGCGGATACTGTTGCGCACCGGGCCGCCCAACAGCTGGCTCACCGAGACTCCGAGTGCTTTGCCTTTGATATCCCATAGCGCCTGATCGATACCGGCAAGCGCGCTCATGTGGATTGCGCCGCCGCGATAAAAGCCTCCGCGATACAACACGGTCCAGTGATCTTCGATATTGCGCGGGTCCTTGCCGATTAGATAGTCGGATAACTCTTCAACGGCAGCCGCAACGCTGTGCGCCCGGCCTTCAACTACCGGCTCGCCCCAGCCGACCACACCTTCATCGGTTTCAATTTTCAGAAAACACCAGCGCGGGGGCACGATGTAAGTGGTAAGTTTGGTGATTTTCATTGCTCGCTTTCTCCTTGATGAATGCGTCTGCTAATAGCCACGCTAATTTTGTTTGAATCAGATTAATTTCTGCTGTTGCGTGGAGCGCCATGCGGCGATGAATTCGTCGGCATTCTGGCCGACCAGCATTGCGCTTAGACCTGGCTTATAGAGCGCTGAGCCCAAACCAAAGCCGGATGCACCAGCAGCGACAAAAGGCGCCATATTTGCTGGTGTGATTCCGCCCACCGGAATCAATGCAACGTCACTCGGAATGACCGCGCGCCATGCTTTGACCACGATTGGACTGAGTTGCTCGGCAGGAAACATTTTCAGTACATCAGCGCCTGCGGCCAGCGCGGCAAATGCTTCGGTCAGGGTGGCCACGCCGGGAGCGCAGGCCATTGCAGCCTGTTTGGCAGCACCGATCACTTTGACGTCGCTGTGCGGCATCACGATGATTTCGCCTCCTGCATTTTTTACTTCTGCAACTTGTGGTGTTGACAGTACGGTGCCGGCACCGACCACACAGTCTGCGGCCAGCGTCGCCCGCAATATACGTATGCTTTCAAATGGTTGCGGGGAGTTCAAAGGCACTTCGATCACTCTGAATCCGGCCTTATACAGCGCTAGGCCAATGGCCGCGACTTCATCCGGCCGAATCCCCCTCAGAATGGCGATCAGCCCACAGTGTTGCATTGCGTTTTTGAGCATGTGATGATCCAGTTATGGTTGTAAGTAACTCAGCAGACCGGCAGCCATTGCCAGTTGCCATAAGCCGCGTTCGGTCGCTTGCCCCGCTACTTCGATCTGATCAAGGCCATATGCTCTGAGGGCACGCGTGTAACGAACACACAATGCTGCATTACCGATCAGTATGACGCGCGCAGGCTGATGACGTTGTTCCGCCAGTAAGGCTTGCAATGCCGCTACTTCATGGCCGATTAGCAGCCCTGAAAGATATTCACGCTGGCCCGCGCCATCCAGTACGCCAGTCAGGCCCAGTGTGCGTGTGCTGAAGATGGTCGACAGGACCCCGGCACGTCCGGCCGGGGTTTGCGGTACCAGGACGCCGCGATCGAACGCAGCATGATAGTCACCGTTGACATCGCTGGTTTGCATGCCGCGTCCCAAAATGGTGTGCTCGCATAGCGCTGCGTAGACCTCGCCCGTCATGAATGTGTGGAAATGCTCGATGTGACTTTGTCCTTCACGATGCTGTATTCGTACCTGTACCCATTTGGAATGACTGCCAGGCAAGCCGATCAGGATTTCGTCCTGCTCATTTTGTTGTTCTGCGTGGGACGGAGTTTTACCGAAATCGAGCATGCTGAGCGCGCCGATCACCTGGGTTTCTTCGCCACGCATGACATTTGGCAGTGCCGAGTTCTCGATCAGGCCGGGGACGATATGTACGATCTGGCCGTTTCGGGTATGCACTGTGCTCAGCGTGCTTCCGATTCGATCGACCGCAATCGGTAACGACAGATAGGGCGCTTCGCGCCAGCCCTGGCGGCTGCCGACCATCCCGGCCGCGATCACAGGGGCGTGCGGTGCGGCACGGATCCAGTCGCCGCAAGCCTCTTCAAAAGCAAACTCAAAGCTCGCTTTTACATCGACGCCGGAATTTTCGGGTAGCACGACCTCCGGCAGCTTCATCACGCCCCACGGCAACGAGCGCAACTCTAATACCCGACCGGCAGCACCGAGGCGATAAGCCCGCAACGACGAGGTGCCCCAGTCGAGTGCGATTAGCTGTGTTTGACTCTGTGCCTGATTCATCGGTTTGTTTGAAAAAGATTCGGCTGCAAGAAATTTTGCGTACTTTATTACGGGCAAACCCCAACAAGTCTGAGTCATTTAAGCCACGCCGGTACACCAACGCCGTACTGGCCAGCACTGCGGCGTTTCTCTGACAGGAACTGCGCATCTACTACAACAGTCAGGATCTTCGTGTCGTTCGCGCCTTCGCCGCCGACGGCGCGGAGATCGAATTACTCAAGACTCAAGGGGCGTGGGGCGAGATCGCGCATGATCTAAAGTTGCGCCAAGAGATCATCCGGATCACTATTGCCGTCAAGGCCAGCGCAATCAACTTCTCCACCATGTGCTCCAAGGCGAGCATGTTCAATTTCATCAATTTCTCCGATCCTCTATTTGGCGTTTGACTGAAATCCCTGGGCATCAATCCACTTGATGGTCTTGGCGCACAACACGGACGGCGCTATCGCACCATCCAACTGAAGTACACGCTCCTCGCCGCGAGGATCCTCCAGGGTCGCAAATTGGCTTGCAACCAGGCTACTGGGGAATGGATGCCCCCCGACTCGAGCTTGTACCCGCGCATTCGCGAGTTCCTGCGTGACGCTGAGATGCACGAAGCTTAACTGCTGAACCGCTTGGCGAAGGCGCGCCCGATAGGCACGCTTGAGCGCAGAACACGCCAGAACCGCCCCACCGGGATAACTTAGCAATTCAACACCGAGACGATCCAGCCACCCTTCCCGGTCCGCGTCGTCCAGGGCTATTCCCTGGCTCATTTTTTGGATGTTTTCTGGCGGATGAAACTGATCACCTTCGATGAAAGTCAGTTTCAGTGCGTCGGCCACGTGCTGGGCGAGTGTGGACTTGCCGCACCCTGCGACCCCCATGACGATGATCCACAGACCCTCCCGACGATGATCGGATGATGGGGATGGCACGGATGTCTGAACCTGAATCATTGAGGGTTCTCAAAATAGATAGCGCTATCTTAGCGATCGATTGGTGTAAGTCTAACCTGACCCGCCTGCTCGCGCTCTCGCATCGAGCAAGAGTTCGCATGTGGCGATACTGATTCCGTTACTTTGGAATCAGCTATTCGTCGATCTGCTGGAGTGCCTTCAACGCACCCTCTTGCCAGCCGGATGACCACGTATTGCTTGGCTCGTCATCTACAGCAATCGTTGACTGCGATAGTGAATCTGCACTCGACTTATGATTGCTTCAACTGGCACCGCAAAAAGAGCAGATCGGCCACTGCGAATTACTTAATCGATCGGAAATAACTGGTATGCCCTCTCAAATAGGACTCATAGGTGTGGGATTGATGGGTGAAAACCTTGCCCTCAACATGGCAGGCAAAGGGT
>JADGQE010000264.1 GCA_017882055.1 Thermoflexales bacterium | reverse complement strand
TTCAAGCGCTCCTCGAAACATTTGATGGCTTCGAGGATAACTGCTATCGGACAGAACACAAATATCATTTTTGTCTTCACTCGTTACAGGGACACTACCAAAATTTCGCCCCGTATCTCAAATGGCACTCAACCATCAGCGCTGAAGTCAATCACTGGCGGCTGATTTTTTACTGAGCACTGACCATGGCCCCCGAAGCGGAGTGGGGATGCTGAATACTGAATGCTGTATGCTGAAGGCTGTTCGCTATTCGTTAATTCGGCGTCGTAATCCACTGCTTCATCAACTGATCGATCGTAGCCTGATCGAGTTGGGTCGCAATCGCTTTGAGCAGATCGGGCACGTGGGCGTTGCGATAGCGGTTCGCCTCGAAGTAGGTCTGCATGAAGGCGTTATACTTCTCGTCGCCCATCTTTTGATACAGCGCGTAAAAGAACAACGGCGCTTTGCCGTAGACGATTTCGCCGTACTGCCGGTCCGAATAGGCCGCTACCGGCAGATCGGCCCGCATATCCTCGTTGTCACTCAGGGCGCGTTGATAACGCGCTTGCAAATCCAGGCTGATATCTGCCTGGAAGCCCGGCGACCCGTACACGTCGAGATAATACAGCGCCGTGGTGAATTGCGTGAAGGCCTCGTCCAGCCAGGGATCATCGAGCTGGTCGTCGCCGACGAGGCTGTACCACCATTGGTGCGCCACTTCGTGCGCGGTGGCGTCTTCCTGAAAAGTCGGATTGTGTTGATAATCTTCTGCAGCGATGACGACCAGTCCCGGATATTCAATGCCGCCTGCGCTCGTGGGCGTTTCCAGCACGTCGAGTTCGTTGAAGGGATACGGCCCGATGCGCTTCTCGTACGATTTGACTGCCTTGACTGATATTTCCAGTCCGCGCCGACCGGCTTCTTGATCTTTCTTGAGATAATACGAATTGACTTTGATGCCGTCGATGGTGTCGGATGCAACCTGATAGTCGGCGCTCAGGCCGATCATGAAATCGCGCATCGGACCACTGGCACAGTGCAGGGTTTGAGAACCTTGCGAAATCTTTGCCGGGCCGCACGTCCCCGATGTGGCGATGACTTGATCTGAAGGCGCCGTGAGGTTGACTTGAAACAAGGCGGAATCGCTGTAGGTCGAATCGCCCCAGCCCGGCGCGAGTTCTACGTTCCAACCTTCGTCGTCGTAAGTTGGAATCATCGGAAAGAAATTGGGGATCGCCAGCACACCGCGAAAGTAACCAAATTGTTCGTAGCCGCCGGGAATCGAAACGGTGGGCACGCTTGTGACGTAGGCCAGATCGAAATCGACTTCGCCGTCGACCGGCAGCGGCGGATCCATTTTGATCCGCATGGCCGAATCGCCCAGTTCCATAGACGGTTTCACTTCAGCGCCATTCACTTTCAACGACGTGATCGTCATTTGGCCGCCGTACGACGGCGTGTTGGGAAACAATCGGAAATACACCGCATCGAGTGGCGCTGTGGCCGTGTTGAAGTAGTGAACTTGCTGCGTGGCTGTATAGTTGGTGAGACTGGGCGCGATCGTGAGATCGATCTGATAGCGCGTGGCCTGCGTGAACTGATCAACATCGTGCACGAAGTCGGGTTTCATCGCAGCGTAGTAGGGCGAGAGATCGGCCCACGCGGCTGTGGGGACCGTCGGCGTAACCGGCGGACGCGTCGGCGTGGGCAGGACCGGCTGCGTGACAATCGGCGCGCAGGCGGTGAGCAGCAGCGTGATGATCAACAGCAACTTACGCATGTGAACTCCTGATCGAACGACGGAGAGATGGAGTGAAAGAGAAAATCTAGTAGATCTACGGAGCGAGGAGCCAGGAGGTTCAATCTCTGAACTTAGATCTGTGATCTGGAATCTCAGCCCCGAAGATTAACGCAACCGGCCAAGCTGCGCCAACGCGAAGAACAACGAACTGACATTCATGGCCTGCAACAGGCCGCTGTTTTTGGCCAGTTCGATCGCTTGCTCCAGCGGCATCAACACCACCTCGATTTGCTCGGTTGCATCCAATTGGGGTTCACCGACTCGCTCGACATCGGTGGCCAGAAAACTATGAAGGAAGTTGTTGTGGTTGGCCGGATTGGAGCACACCCGGCCCGTTTCGACCAGCGTGTCGCTGGTGTAACCTGTCTCCTCAAGCAATTCACGCCGGGCGGCGGTCAGCGGCGAGGTATCTTCGGGATCCATCGCGCCGCCGGGGATCTCCAAAATCGTCCGTTGGATACCATGTCGGTATTGCCTTACCAAAATAACTTCTCGCTTTTTGGTCAGCGCCACGACGTTGACCCACGTTCCATATTCGAGCACGTAGTAAGGCCCGATGATGCGCCCGTTCGGCAGCTGGCATTTATCGGCACGGATAATCTGCCAGGGGTCTCTTACCATGTAGGTGGATTCGAGGATAGTCCAATCGAAAGGATGCATACCCAAAACTCCAACTTCCAATCTCTAATCTCTGATCTTCGATCTCAGATCAACGTTTTTAGTTCTCACGCTTGAACGGTCACCCATTGCAGCGGGTTGATCTTCATTCTGAATTCTGGATTCTGGATTCTAACTTCTGCATTCCGAGATCAAGCATCAGCATGCAGAAAGGCAATCGTCACGCCTTCGCCGCCTTCTTGATCTTTACCGCTCTCGGCCGACTTCACGGCGGGATTGGCCTGCAGCGCCTCACGCACAGCCTTGCGCAATGCGCCGCTGCCTTTGCCGTGAATGATCCGCACGAAGGGCATGCCCTGCAGAAAGGCTGCATCGATCTGGCGCTCGACTTCGGTCACGGCGTCGTCGGCCCGCATCCCGCGCAGATCGATTTCCATGCGTGCCGTCGTCGTCAGTTTCAGGTTGTCGGCGGAAGCGGGCCGCGCCGAAGGATGATCGACGGACGGCGATGAGCGCCACTCGGCTTCGCCGGGTTTGACGCGCGTGCGCAGTGAACCTACCATCACTTCGTATTGGCCGCGATCGATCGCGGTGACTTCACCCAGGGTGTTGAGTTTCTCAAGGTACACCCGGTCGCCCACGCGGATCGAGTGGCGCGGGCCGGCGGGCGGCTTCTCGATCACCGGCTGCGGCGCGATCGCTTCGGTCTGATCGAGCAGCTCTTCCGCGCGCGCTTCGATGGCTGCGGCCTCGACGGCTTGCGCCGGGTTGAGTCCCGATCGCATCTGATCCAGCTCGGCGCGCAGCGTTTCGATTTGCTGCTGGGCGTTAGTTTGCGCGGCTTCGAGAATCGAGGCGCGTTCCTCTTCGATGCGGCCCAAGCGTTCGCGCAGTTGGCGGGCCGTTGCTTCGGCTTCCAGGCGGGCATGATCGGCTTCCACGCGTGATCGTTCGGCCACTTCGTGTTGATGATGAATCTCTGCCAGCAAGTCTTCGGCCTTGAGATCGCCTTCGGCCACCATCGTCCGGGCGTGTGCGACGATGTTGTCTTTCAGGCCCAGCCGCGTGGCGATAGCGAAGGCGTTGGATCGACCGGGCAAGCCGACGGTGAGTTTATAGGTCGGGCGCAGCGTCTCCGGATCGAATTCCACCGAGGCGTTGATCGCACCTTCCGTCGAATGTGCCCACACTTTCAGTTCGGGGTAGTGCGTGGCGACGATCGTCATCGCCTCGGACGCCCGCAAATAATCGAGGATCGCGCGCGCCAGGGCCGAGCCTTCAGCCGGATCGGTGCCCGCGCCGAGTTCGTCGAGCAGCACCAGCGATCGCGGCCCGGTGCGATCGATGAAGCTGACCAGATTGACGAGGTGCGACGAAAAGGTCGAAAGACTCTGCTCGATCGATTGTTCGTCGCCGATGTCGGCATAGACTTGATCGAAGATGCTGACGGCCGATCCGGCGCTGACCGGAAGGTGCAGCCCGCACTGCGTCATCAAGATCATCAGGCCCACGGTTTTGAGCGCGACGGTTTTGCCGCCGGTGTTCGGGCCGGTGATGACGACGATGCGCAAATCAGGCTCGAGGTCGAGATCGAGCGGCACGACCGTCGCTGGATCGAGCAGCGGATGGCGGGCACGGATCAATCGCAACGTGGCGCGCGATCCATTGTCGAGGCGCGGTTCGATCGCGTCGAGGTCGTCGGCATAACGCGCCTTGGCAAAGATGAGATCGAGTTCGGCCAAAGCCTCCACGGTGTACGTGATGGACTGCGCCTGCTGCCCGATCAACGCCGAGAGCATTTGCAGCACGCGCTGAACTTCGTGCTCTTCGCGCAGCTGCAGTTCGCGGACTTTGTTGTTGAGTTCGACGGTCGACAGCGGTTCGACGAACAACGTTGCGCCGCTGGCCGATTGATCGTGAACGATGCCCGGAATGCGGCCTTTGAAATCGATCTTGACCGGCACGACAAATCGGCCGCCGCGCTGCGTGATGATCGCTTCCTGCAAATACAGTGCGTTCCGCGAGTTGGTGATGATGCGGCGCAATTTCTCCTGCACGCGGTTCACCGAGTCGCGCAGTTCGCGCCGGATGTCGGCCAGTTCAGGTGTGGCATCGTCGCGCACTTCCAGGTTGTTCTCGTCGATGCAGCGGCCAATTTCATTGATGATGCCGCTTGGCTCGGACAGCCGCTCGGCGAGAGAACCCAGGCGCGGATACTGATTGCCGACTTTGATCAGCGTGCGGCGCAGATCGCGCGCGGCGATCAAGGTGCTGCGCACGGCCAGCAGATCAGGCGGCAGCAGCAAAATGCCGCGCGCGGCGTTCTCGGCCAGCGGCCGAATATCGTGCACACCGCCCAGCCCCAGATCCGATCGGGTGATCAGAATCGATCGGGCCTCGCGGGTCTCGGCCAGGCGCTGCGCGACGACGTCGGGAAAAGTCGACGGTTCCAGCGCGCGGGCCAGATCCGATCCGGCCGAAAAAGAAGTGTAGTTCGTGAGTTTCGCCAGGACTTTCGGAAGTTCCAGCGTGTTCCAATGTTGCGGTTCCATGTTTTATCACAGACAGAAAAGAACACGGATGGTTCGCGTGCGGCTATCCGTGTTCGAGGGTGCGCGTCAATCGACCAGATCGGCCCAGTGATTAGCGGGCGAAGCCAGCCAGAACTGCCGGCAACCCCTGTGGGAACAGCGGGCGAATGCCCAGCAGCGGCAGCTTAAAGAATTCACGGAAGCCAGGCACCAGGCCGGACTGCCCGACGAGTTGATTGAAAAAGGGGACATCGCCGCCGAACGACCGTCCGGCGAAGTCCAAAATCACCAGCGCCAGGCAGACCGCAAAGGCGGCCCACACGATACCGGCGATCGCGCCGAGAATATGATCCCAGGTCTTGAGCCACTGGATGCGCAGATCAGGATAGTTCCGATGGAGGGTGAATTCCAAAATGACATCAAAGATGATCAGCAACCCGCCAAACACAATTGAGCCGGCCGAGTTGCCGCTGCCTGGTTTCCCGGACACACTCGAAAACCAGTTAATAATCGGCGTACACAGCAGCGCTGAAAAGAGCGTTGCCAGAAACAGCGTGAGTATGCCCAGCAAGGTGCGTACCAGCGCACGCCGCATGCACCACAGGATGCCGCCGACCAGCGCAAATAGAATGAGTATATCTAATACGAGTCCCATCGCCGCACCTCCTTCAAGAGTGTCGCCAACCAGCGGTTCGATCCTGGCTGCCGGCGATCTGTGGCGAGTATAGCATAGGCGATGATGGGGCACAAGCGGCCTACTGAATTTTGCCCTGACTCGTTGTCGTGTATAATTGGCCTCATCTCAACGAACAGGTGATCACTATGCCGTCCACTTCAAACCTCGATCAATTGTGCGTCAACACGATTCGCTTCCTCTCGGTCGATGCGATTCAAAAAGCCAATTCCGGCCATCCCGGCCTGCCGATGGGCGCGGCGCCGATGGCTTACACGCTGTGGACCTCCTTTATGCACCACAACCCGACCGATCCCAGGTGGCCCGATCGCGATCGATTTGTTTTGTCC
>JADGQE010000263.1 GCA_017882055.1 Thermoflexales bacterium | reverse complement strand
AACCTAAAACCGAAAAATGATGATCGCCGGTGAACACGTGAGTCAAGTTGAGTTCACGCATCACAACGAATGAGGTACAGTCGGTGTAGGAGAATTTCTGATCGGAGTACCTTTCAAAGATCGCCCAGGCGTTGGCCTCGTGTTCTTCAGTAATCCGCACCACTTCGACCAGGCCGCCCTCGACCATTTGCTGCACCAGCTGATGAAACCGCAGCGCCGCCGCATGATGCAAATGATAGCGAATCAGCGTGATCGCTTCTGCCAGCACGAAGTTGGTCGTGACAAAAACATCGCCGTCATTCAAGAGTCGATCATTGATGGCTTGCGCCCCAACATGGTCGGCGTTGGCCGTATCAGCCAGTGCGTACCACGCCCAGGTATCGGTAAAGACCTTGCTCATGCCCGATCGGGTGAATACAGGTAATCGTCATGGCGACGTGCAACATCGTTAGCAACCGGCCCTGCCCCCAAACCCTGGCCGAACTCGCGCATCACGGCTCGCGCCTGTTGAAGTCGTTCCTCGCCAGTCAGCCATTCCGCTAAGGCCGCCTGCGCAACTTCCGCGACCGGGCGCTGACGTGCCCGCGCTGCAGCCAGCAACCGCTGATAGTCTTGTGGCGGCAGATCGAGATTAAGCACAACAGTAGTCATGGTGTTACCCCCTCAGGGAAATGCCTCAGTGAGATTATACCATCGCGCACCGCATCTCTGGCCTGTGCTTGTTGCGGATTGAGTCCTTGAAGCAAATCCATTCAAGTCACCTGAAGAGAAAGTGATCGAGATTGTACCACAGGGGATGGTATAATCTCCGTAGTAATCGAACTAAGACTGTGGCAAGGAGCACCCAATGTTAGACACGATTACGGCAATTTATGAGAATGGCGTATTGCGCCCGATAACGCCGCTGGCGCTGCCCGAACATAGCCGCGTGCAGATCCAAATCCAGGCCTCACCTGCGGTGGAAAGCCCAGCCGAGCATCGCCAGCGCGTGCGCGCAGTGCTGGTGGCAGCCGGCTTGAGTTTACCCCGACCACCAGACCTACCCGAAGCTAAGCCGTTGTCAGCTGAACGGCGTGAAGAGTTGGCGCATATTTTAGCAGCCAGCGGGCCGCTCTCTGAGGTCATTATGGATGAGCGCGAGGGACGTTAATGACGGACTATTACGCCGATAGCAGCGTCTTGGTCAAGCGACACGTTCGTGAAACTGGAAGGGTTTCATTCTTCATCCTTCCGCCTTCATCCTTTGCCTACGCGTTCTGATACAACTCCACCAACACGCCGTTCGTGCTGGACGGATGAACAAAGGCAATCTTCTTGCCGCCCGCGCCGATCGTCGGCGTCTCATTAATGAGCTTCACACCCCTGGCCTTCATCTGCGCTAATGTTTCTTCGATGTCGTCCACTTCGAAGCAGATGTGATGCATGCCGGGGCCGCGCTTGGCCAGATACTTCGCCACGCCGCTTGTCTCCGTCGTCGGCTTGACCAGTTCGACTTCGCTGCCGGCCGCCGGCAGAAATGCAACGATCGATTCCTGCTCCTTCACTTCTTCAAGATGCGTCATGTCCAGGCCAAGTGCGTCGCGCCAAAAACTTAATGCGTTGTCGATGTTATCCACGACGATGGCAACATGATCGATGCGTTTAACAGTCATCCGATTTCGTCCCCAGGTGATTTAGCGCAACAGGTCAAGAAATTGATCGCGCGTCAGGCCGGCCTGTTTGATGATGGCGACCAATGTTCCGATTGGAATGTCTTTGCGATCGGGTACGATCACTAGCCGCAGGGTGCCATTCGGTTCGGTTTTCGTCAGCGCCGTATGACTCCCTTTGCCGCGCACCGGCGCATCGACAAAGCCGGCCTGGCGCAGCACCCTGACGACTTGCAGCGTCGACAACGACGGCAGCTTGCTCATTGCAGCGCAACTTCAAGCGAAGTGGTAAAGCGGCTGGGCGACTCGATGGCGGGCCGCACGTCTTCCCAGATACCCAGTTCCCGGGCATTTTCCAGATACAGTTCGACGGCTTCCTTCAGCATGGCTAACGCCTCATCGGGATCGTCGCCGCAGGAAGCCACGCCCAGCTCAGGACACAACGACACATAGGCCGAGGCTTCGCGCCAGATCGTGGCAGTCAAAGTTGCATGGGTCATTTCCCCTCCTTTATCATATTCCGACCGATGGCTGGTATTCACCAAACACACTTCTAAGTGTATTACAAATCTCGCCTAATGTCACCTCATCCTCGACACAGGCAACAATGTGCGGCATCAAGTTGTCGCTCGATCGGGCAGCAGACTCCAGCCGGGTGCGCAGTTCAGACACGCGGCTGTTATCGCGCTGGCTTCGCAGTTCAGCCAACTTCGCTCGCTGCTCCTGTTCAATCGAAGTATCAACTTTCAAGCGAGCCAGCTGCGGCTGCGCTTTGGTCTGGAATTGATTGACACCGACGACGATCTGCTCGCCGCGTTCGACCGCGCGTTGATAGGCATACGCCGCGTCGGCGATCTCGCCTTGAATGAAGCCGGACTCGATCGCGCGCAGCGCCCCGCCCAGCTGATCGATCCGATCGATGTACTGCCTCGCCCGGTGTTCGATCTCATTCGTCAGCTGCTCGATCACATAGGAGCCGGCCAGCGGATCGATCGTATCGGCTACGCCCGATTCGTTGGCGATGATCTGCTGCGTGCGCAGCGCAATCTGCACACTCTCTTCAGTCGGCAGCCACAGCGCCTCATCGCGCGAATTGGTATGCAGCGATTGCGTGCCACCCAGCACCGCGGCGAGCGCCTGCAGCGTCACCCGCACGACATTGTTTTCAGGCTGCTGCGCCGTCAACGTCGAGCCGCCCGTCTGCGTGTGGAAGCGCAGCTTCATCGATTGCGGATTCTTTGCTTTGAAGCGATCGCGCATGAGGCGCGCCCACAATCGACGCGCCGCGCGGAACTTGGCGACTTCTTCGAGGAAGTTATTGTGCGCGTTAAAGAAGAACGAGATTTGACCGGCGAACTCGTCGACATCCAGTCCGGCGCTGATGGCGGCCTGCACGTAGGCAATCGCATCGGCCAGCGTGAAGGCCACTTCCTGCACAGCCGTCGATCCGGCCTCGCGAATGTGATAGCCGCTGATACTGATCGTATTCCAGCGTGGTATCTCAGCCGCACAGTATTTGAAAATGTCCGTAATCAAGCGCATCGCCGGGCCGGGCGGAAAGATGTAGGTGCCGCGCGCGATGTATTCTTTGAGAATGTCGTTTTGAATCGTGCCGCGCAGCTGCTTCGGCTCGACGCCCTGCTGCTTGCCGACGGCAATGTACATCGCCAGCAAAACCGAGGCGGGTGCGTTGATTGTCATGCTAGTGCTGACCTTGTCCAGCGGAATCTGATCGAACAACGTCGCCATATCGTGGATCGACGAGATGCTCACGCCGACCTTGCCGACTTCGCCTTCAGCCATGGGATCATCGGCATCGTAACCGATCTGGGTAGGCAGATCGAAGGCGACTGATAAACCGGTCTGACCCTGATCGAGCAAGAAGCGATAGCGTCGATTCGATTCGGCGGCGCTGGCGTAACCGGCATACTGGCGCATCGTCCAGAAACGGCCGCGATACATCGTCGGCTGCACGCCGCGGGTATATGGAAATTCGCCCGGCGCGCCGAGGTCTTCAACGTAGTCGATCGGCACATCTTCGGGCTTATAAACCGGCGGGAGCTCGATATCGGAGGAAGTAGTGAAACGAGGCTTTCTTTGGATTTCTGATTTTTGACTGCGTGCGCCCCGCTCTGCGGGGTTTTTGATTTCTGATTTGGACATGGGGTATTCTTCCGAAATCCTTGCGAAGGAAAGCAGAGCCTTCGCAAGGTTAAGTGGCGCTTCCGGTCCAGCAGGAATTGCTTACGCCGGATGATCCATCCGGCGGGAGCGCCGGTTAAGTGATGACGACTAACGGTTGATGCTGCTCGACACTCTGACGCACTTTCACTTTGATCGAACTTACCGTACCGTCGCGCGGCGCTTTGAGTTCGTTCTCCATCTTCATCGATTCGAGCACGATCACGGTCTGGCCTTTCTTCACGGCCTGGCCTTCAGCGACCGGCACGGCGACGATCAAGCCCGGCATTGGCGACTTGAGCGTGACTTCGCCGCTGGGCACACTCGATCCGCCGGGCCGCGACAATCGCCGCGCGCGTTCATCCAGCACCTGCGCGGTGTACAGCCGCCCGCCCAGCAGCACCGCCAATTCATCACCCGCCGTGTCGACCAGCGCCTCATAGGATCGATTGCTCATCAATAGCGAATAAGTGACTTCGTCGATCGCCTGCAGATCGACGGGAAAAGTATTACCATCGATCGTGACTTCGCCCTCACGATTGATCTCGACGATATACGTTCGTTCGCCGATCGTCGTCGCGTATTTCATGGCCGCACTTTCTCCAAGTGATTCAATGCGAGTGCATGCCCTGTCCGCGCGAAGCACGGGGGTACATCTGACGCCCTCATCGCTGCAGCCTTTCCCAGCGCGCCATCCACTTCCAGTTGCTGGTATCGCGCTCATTGCGGCGCACCACCTGCGTGGCTTGCTGCCCGCGTTGATGCGCCACGAGCGTCGCAATCACCGCTGCCACCCGCGCCTGTTCAGGCGACACATCATCTTCCATCGAGAAGCGTTCTTCGACAAACGTCGTATCGAATGAACCGGCAAAGAAACGATGGCTGGACATCATCGCTTGATGGAACGGGATGTTGGTCTTGACACCGACGATGCGATATTCGGCCAACGCGCGCCGCATCCGCAAAATCGCTTCAGCCCGTGTTTCGCCCCAGCAAATCAGCTTGCCGATCAACGAATCGTAGTACGGCGTGATCTCGACGCCCTCATACAGACCGCTGTCGATCCGCACGCCGGGGCCGGTCGGTCGATCGAGCCGCACGATCTTGCCCGTCGACGGCATGAAGTTATTGAACGGATCTTCGGCGGTGATGCGGCACTCGATCGCCCACCCCTTCTGCTTGATGTTGCGCTGCTTCAGCCGCAGCGGTCGACCGCGCGCGATGCGTATCTGCTCTTTGACGATGTCGACGCCGGTCACTACCTCGGTGATCGGATGCTCGACTTGCAGACGCGTATTCATTTCCAAAAAGAAAAAGTTCTTGTCCTTATCGAGCAAGAATTCGATCGTGCCCGCGTTGTGATAATCGACCGCCTGCGCGGCTCGCACCGCGACGGCGCCCATCTTCTCGCGCAGCCCGGCATCGACGGCGGGGGATGGCGACTCCTCGATGATTTTCTGATGCCGCCGCTGGATCGAGCACTCGCGCTCACCCAGCTGAATGACGTTGCCATGCTCATCGGCCAGCAGTTGAATCTCGATGTGGCGCGCGCCCTGCACGAGTTTTTCGAGATAGACCGAGCCATCGCCAAACGCCGACTCGGCTTCGCGCCGTGCCGAGGCAAGTGCCCCCGGCAGCTGCTCCACATTCTCGACGCGCCGCATGCCCTTGCCGCCGCCGCCTGCGGTGGCCTTGATCAACAACGGGAAGCCAATCTGCGGCGCGATGGCCGTGATCTCATCATCGCGCAAACCGCCTTCGCCTTCGGTGCCGGGCACGACTGGCACGCCGGCTCTCTGAACCGTCGAGCGCGCCACGGCTTTGTCGCCCATGGCCGCAATCGCCGAAGGCTTCGGACCAATGAACTTGACGCCGGCATCTTCGCACGCTTGAGCAAAATCTTCACGTTCAGCTAAGAAGCCATAACCGGGATGAATCGCATCCGCGCCCGATTTTTTCGCCACCTCCAGAATCTTGTCGGCGCGCAAATACGATTCGCGCGACGGCGCCGGGCCGATCAAATAGGCTTCGTCGGCGTAGCGCACGTGCAGTGCATTGCGATCGACTTCGGAATACACCGCCACGGTTTGAATGCCGAGTTCGCGGCAGGCGCGCAAGATGCGCACTGCAATCTCGCCGCGATTCGCAATC
>JADGQE010000262.1 GCA_017882055.1 Thermoflexales bacterium | reverse complement strand
TGTGGTATATGTTTGAAGCCATGGATTCACCGGCGCTGGTTTTCTACGGCGATGATGCCAACTGGTCGAATGCGCCCTGGACCAAGGATGGAACCGGCATCTACAGCACCGATCCGACGCAGGTTGCCAGCTTCCAGCTGACAGTCTATCTGCCCGGCTATACCACGCCCGATTGGCTGAAGAACGGCGTCATTTACCAGATCTTCCCAGATCGGTTCCGCAATGGCAACTCAGCCAACGACGTGATCAGCGGTACCTTCTTCTATGATGGCGGAAGCGACGGGACATGGGGCACGGCGCCTTATACGAGCACGGGCGACATTACGCACACAACGTGGAACGAGCAGATTTACGATCCCCGCACCAACCCGACTTACCTCAATGCTTACAGCAACCAATTCTATGGCGGCGACCTGAAAGGGATCACCGACAAGATCAATGCGAATTACTTCAACGATCTCGGCGTGACGGTGCTGTATCTTAACCCGATCTTCAAGTCGCCGTCGAATCACAAGTACGATACGACCGATTACACTCAGATCGATCCGGCCTTCGGCACGAACGCGGACTTTGCGACGTTGACGGCCGCCGCGCACGCGCACGGCATCAACCTCGTTCTGGACGGCGTGTTCAATCACTCGTCTTCGGACAGTATCTACTTCGACAAGTACAGTCGTTGGAATTCGAGCGGCCTATCGACGACGCTCGGCCTGAACGATGGCAGTGGCGCGTTCGAATCACAAAGCAGCCCATACTATAGTTGGTACACTTTTAATCCGTGGCCGGCGGGCTATACGGCCTGGGCGGGCTATACAACCCTGCCTAAGTTGAATAGCGCGAATCCGCTCGTGCGATCGTTCATCTACAGCAACACAAATTCGATCGCCACACGCTGGATCATCAGTGGCAGCCAGCAGCTGGCCAACGGTTGGCGCTTCGACGTCGCCAATGAGATCGATCCCGGTTACGCCAACAGTCCGACCAACGGTTACTGGATTGGCTTCCGCGACACGGTTCGCTCGGTTTACAGCCAGACTGCGATGATCTCCGAAATCTGGGACAATGCCTCGGCTTACCTGCTGGGCAACCAGATGGACTCGACCATGAACTATCGGTTCCGCAACGCGCTGTTGGGCTTCATCCGCGATACGGGCTGGTCGGATACCAATACCAACTTCCCGCACGAAACGCCGGCGCAATTCTTCCAGACCATGCAGAGTCTGCAGGAAGACTATCCGGCCCCGGCCTGGTACGCGATGATGAACCTGGTGGATTCGCACGACACCAACCGCCTGCGCTTCGTCATCAAAGAATCAAGCGATGTGACGGCCACCGTCGATGCTCGCCAGAAACTGACGGCACTCGCGCAGTTCACGCTGCCCGGTGCGCCAACAGTCTACTACGCGGATGAGGTAGGCGCCAGCGCCGATGGTGCGCCGTGTGGCAGCACTACCTGCGGCGATCCTGCTAACCGTCTGCCGTATCCGTGGTCTGATACGCCTGGTTTCTATCAGCAAGAGACTGGTATCCAGCCGCGCTACGCGCTGCTCGGCGCAACCCGCAATGCCAATCCCGCGCTGCGCACGGGTTCGCTGGACTTGCTGAAGTCGGATGACACCAACGCTGTTTTGGTCTACGGTCGTAAGCTGGGTTCGAATACGGCAATAGCCGTGTTCAATCGCAATGCAGCCCAGCAGCAAATCGTCGTCGATCTGTTCGGCTATCTGCCGGCGGGCACGGTGTTGACCGATGTGCTCTCCAGCCAGGTCTACACGCTGGCCGCAGTCGGCGCGAGTGTGCCCGTGACGTTGACGGTGGATGGCAATGACGGCGCACTGCTCGTGACCAACGGCGTCCCGACCGTTCTTGCTGCTCCGACTAACCTGGCCGCGACCGAAGGCAACGCTCAAGTTCCGTTGACCTGGAACTCGGTCGTAGGCGCTGCGGGCTACAATGTGTATCGCAGCCTGCTTTCGGGCAGCGGCTACACGCGTATCGCGACCGATACGGTTACCACGGCGTTCACCGATACCACAGTGACGAATGGCACGCTGTACTACTACGTGGTCACCGCGTTGGATGCGGGCCTGCAAGAAAGCGCAGACTCTAACGAAGTCAGCGCGCTCCCGCATTACACCATCGGCTGGACGGGTAATCTGCTGCCGGCTTCCATCACTCAGACGGTCGGCCTCACGCCGACGGCTCCGATCAATGCCCAGATATGGATTAACGGTGTTACGGGTGGTGGCACGGCCGTGCCCAGTATCTCCTCTCAGATCGGTTACGGCATCAGTGGCACTGCCCCGTCGGGTTGGACAGTATGGGAACCCGCTGCCTACTTTGACAAGCTAGGCAGCAATGATGTTTACAGTTCTACGCTCGTGCCAGAGACGGCCGGCACGTTCCAGTATCTGGCGCGCTTCAGCACGACGAATGGCCGCGACTGGACGTATGCGGGCCTGAGCGGCATCGTCGTGACGCCGACGCTGCCGACGACCGATGCCGGCATACTGACCGTGAACGCTTCATCGGATACCACTGCGCCGGACGCGCCGACGAATCTCAAGCTGACGAACTGGTCGGTGGATTACCTGGCGTTGGGCTGGACTGCGCCTGCCGCGCCAGATGTCTATGCTTACGATCTGCATCGATTAAGCGCAACCCAACCCGATGCAGTCGTCGCACGGATCATGTCCCCGACACTGGTCTATACTGACTACACAGTTACGACCGGTACGACTTACACTTACACGGTTGCGGCCTTGGATACTTCGTTCAATGCCTCGTCGTTGTCGAACTCCGTAGCGGGTACGCCGCAACAGCGCTTCGTTACGGTAACGTTTAACGTGACGGTGCCGACGTTTACGCCGGCCGGTTCGACGATCTGCATCCCGGGCGACAACGCGACGATCATGGGCTCACAGTGGAGTCCTGGTACACTGCCGATGACACAAGTCGATGCCACCCACTGGGCCGAGACGATTTCCAATGTGCCGGATGGTATACATTTGCAGTACAAGTACACCCGTTGCAGCAGTTGGAACGTCGTCGAGTGGTGGGGCACTATCGTCGGCACAGCCAACCGCCAGCTCGATATCAACTACGGCGCGAACGGCAACCAGGTCATCAACGACACGGTCGGCAACTGGCGCGATCTACTTGTGATCGATCAAAGCCCGCCGCCTGGCGCGACAAATGTTTCGCTTTCGGCGGTTGTAACTGCAACCTGGAGCCGGCCACTGAATGCCAGCACCGTTACTGCAGGCAATGTTGGTCTAGCTTCAGCGGCCGGCCCGGTGGTGGGATCGGTCGGCTACATCAGCCAGACAAACTTCTACGAGACTATCTTTACGCCGCTGGCGGCGCTGACGCCCGGCACAGTCTATACGGCTACGCTGAGCACGGGTCTCCAAGGCTCCGATAATGACGGCGCTACCTTGCAGCAGGCGGTGGTCTGGAACTTCAAGACACAGGCCGTGTATGGTGTGCAGCTGGCGCCATCGACCGCAGCGCTGTCGGGTAATCCCGGTGAGACAATAACCTACACCTTGGCCCTGACGAATGCAGGCAACGTGAGTGATACTTATACAGTGATGTTGGCTGGCAACGCCTGGGCGACGACAGCGCTGGCTACAGTTGGGCCTCTCGCGGCTAATACGAGCGCCTCGTTAGATGTGGCCGTGACCATCCCTGCCAACGCCGTTGGTGGCGCAAGTGATGTCGTGACCGCCACGGTCACTTCGCAGGGTGATGCAGCTCAGTCAGCAGCCTCTCGCTTAACTACTACTGCCAACAATGCATACCAGCTGAGCTTGACACCTTCAACGGATCACAAGACAAACTATGTCGGCAAGACGGTGGCGTACACCCTCACTCTCCAAAACAACGGCAACACCACCGATGTGTTTGTCTTGTCCCATGCCGGGAACCTATGGTCGGTTTCCATGCCGGTAAGCATCACGTTAGCAGCAGGTGCACAAGCCGACTTTGCCGTGCAGGTTTCGATCCCGTTGACGGCTACGCATTTGGGCACAGATACGGTGACTATCTCGGCCTGGCCGCAGTTAAGTCCTTCGTCCACGGCCAGCGCTGTCTTAACCACGACGGCCAATCGATACCTGTTTTACATGCCTTTAATCCTTAAGAACCACTGAGCCTGTCAGCGTTTCTTAAACAACCCGGCCTCTGTTGAAGAGGCCGGGGTTCTTTTTGAATGGAATTCTGAGTTGCGGATCAGGGATCAGCGATCAGGGACTCAGTGAATCCGATTCCTGATCCCCAGTTGACTAATCCCCGATCCCTAATAGACTAATCCACCAACACCCCCGATTCCGCCAACAGCGAAACCAGCTTGGGCCAGTCCTTCTCATTGATGCGGGCCGACGTGGGGCCGAGAACTTCCAATCGCAGCGAGCGCGTTTTGGGCGACTCTTGCAGTCGTTTCAAGATCGCCGCATCTTTCACGCGCACGATCACGGCTCGCTCCACTTTCACTTCCATCCCTTTTTTGTCCCAGCGTTCGATGGCTTTGATCAAGGTCGGCGGCAAGCCTTGCGCCGCTGCGCGGGACAGAAATTCGATCACTTTCACCGCCGTGATTTTCTGCGATGCGGCGCGGCCGAGCGACGAGGGTGTGAGGTGATAACGGTACTCTTCCGCGCTGACGCTGATTAGCTCTGCACAGCGCGCGAGCTGGAAGCGATCGTAGCGGCGGGCGGCGGCCACGTCGATCGTCGCATTGGCTTGCACGAAAAACCGATCGGCCGAGGGGGGCACTGCCGGTTGATCGATTTCCATTCCGAGTAAAGCCGCACCGATCGGGCTGAGCCGAAAATCATGGCCGCTGCTCAAATCGATAATACCCAACCAGAATAAGGGTCCGGTAACGATGTATCGAATCAACTCGCCTTCGACGCGATCCCAGGCGGCAAAGCCGTGCAAGTATTCGCCGCCGGCCGCGCGAATATAACCGGTGTCGAAATCGGTGCGGGCAAAGTCGGGCGACTGTGATTTGATGTGGGCGATCAAGGTCTGGACGGTATGCCAGGCATTGGGTACGGCGGCGCGCAGGGCGTCGAGGATCGTGGTTCGAATCGCAGCCGGATCATCGCGCCACACTTCAGCCCGTTCGATTTGAAAGGCGCGGACGCGTTGTTGATCGTTCCATTCGACATCGGCCCGCCACGTTTCGAACAGGCTGCGGAGTTGATCGAGCGAGGCCGCCCGCAGCCAATCGGCGGTGGGCTTCGGATCGGGCCGCAGTCGCTGCGCTTCAATCTTCAGCAAGCGGGCGCGATAGGCCAGGTGCAGTAAGAATTCGATTCGATCGGGATCGTCGTCGCGCAGAAAGGCGGCCAGCGCGGCGCGGGTTGGTTCCACCGACGATCGGGCGAGGCGGCCTTGAAGGCGCACAAAGTTGTTGTGCAAATGACTGATCAGTGTGCATAGATCATCGGCCGACGCATCACCGCTTGAGCGGCTGCGCGCGGGTGTCGGCGCGATCGACAGCGGCCCGGCGGGCAGTTCGGTTGCTTTCAACAACGGCAGCAAGGGCAAAAGTTCAGGCGGTGTGAAGCAGACTTCGCGCATCGTGCCATTGGGCATTTGCTCGAAGCCGCGATACAGCCAGCCGAGATACCACAACCCTTCGGCCGGGCTGACCGGACTGCGCCACGGCTGTTCGCGCTCCAAACGCGCCGGGCCGACAGGCCGGATCGATCCGAAACGCTGCGTAAAGTTCGGCGCGGCCAGAGTGCCGCCGGCCACTAAGAGTGATCGCAGCGCCTCACGTTCAGCCGGTGCAAGGCGATCGAGCATCGGCGCGGCGCGAGCCGGATCACCGATCGCGGTTTCGAGCTGCGCAATCAGCTCGCGCGGCTTGAGGCCGGTCGGATCGAGCGACCAACGTGCGGCGATGACACGCAGCAAAGCAGGCTCAGTATCCAAGAGGCATTGACGCAGTGATCGCATGCCGTGATTATACCA
>JADGQE010000261.1 GCA_017882055.1 Thermoflexales bacterium | reverse complement strand
GATCAGCAAGGCAATTATACTCCGTCGCTTCTCAAAGTCCACTGGAAATGCGGCGAGCCGCCTCGCGCTCAAGGCGGCTCGTCGGACCATACCGAAAAGCAAATGCGCGTTACTGGTGGGTTAAGGAATTGCGGCTTTTCCGACCGGGGCGGGGCGATGGCACGGGAGCACTGTGGTACACGTGTGCCGCGCTGGGCGCGACCCAGTGCAGGCATCCTGCGGATGCACCATCGCAGGACACCGCATGTGTAGGGATGCCATCGCTGCGGCATCAAATCCGTAGATCCGGCATCCCTATGCCGGCTGGTGTCCGTCGACGTGGCGGGTTGAAATCGAGCAGGCTATCGAGCAGCTGCGGCGCGTGCTGCGTCCCGATGGCGTGATGATCATCATCGAGACCCTCGGCGCCGGCCATGAATCACCGCAGGCCCCATCGGATGCGCTGGCCGCTTACTATCAGCTGCTTGAGCAAGACTATGGTTTTTCCTCCAGATGGATTCGGATGGATTTTCGGTATTTGTTTACCGTGTTTCCTGGAATGTCATTCTGAGCGGAGCGACGCCTGGCGGCCCACCGGCGCATCGCGCCGGGCATGGGCAGAATCTCTGCGCCGGTCAGCATCAAATGCCGGTCGTGGCAGAGATTCTTCGCAAACGCCTGGCGGCCCACCGGCGCACTGCGCCGGGTATGGGCAAACGCTCAGAATGACACTCCGGTAAACAAATACGATTTTCGATTTGAGTCAAGCGCTGAGGCCGCCGCACTGCCGGGTTTTTTCTTCAGCGACGAGTTGGCTGATCGCGTCGTACGAACCGGCCTGGCTATTTTCCCTGAGTGTACGGGCCGATGGTGGCGAAGAAGATAGCCATTTGCCTGCGTATCACATAAACAAGAATTCCTCTGGCTTGCCTCTAAATGTTGCCACACTGCGTCGAACTATTCGATGTATCCAGAATTCTTAGAATCTGATTAATTCTGCATGACCGACCGTGACTAAAGTCATGCCGGCCCGTGCCTGAAGTCATGCCACGCCTTCATACCCTCTTCATGATCTGGTGACCCCAGCCACTTCCGCACAGCCGCTAATGCGATAGAATCTAACGTGGGTAATAAACTTACTGAGCCAGGGAGGCTGATGGTGTTGAAGCGTATTTTGATCATCGTGGTTGTCTTAGCCGTGATCGGCGGGGTGGGATTATTCATTCTTGACCGGACAGTCTTTGCGCCGGTAGCGGTGAACACTCAGACGTTGAATGCGCCATTATTGGTGTCGAGTGATCCATCCGCGAAAGTGTATCGCATTGATGCGGCGCAGTCTGAAGTGCATTACGAAGTGGGTGAAACATTCTTGCAGGGCAATCGCTTCCAGACGGCGATCGGCCGGACGAGGGGCATTGCCGGAGATATTCTGATCAATATCGATCAGCCCGCCAAGAGCCAGGTTGGACCGGTCGTGATCAATGTCAGCCAGTTCAAGTCGGACGAGGATCGACGTGACAATTTCATTCGAGGCAATAATCTGCAATCGTCGAAGTATCCCACGGCGACGTTCGCCATGCGTGCCAGCGACGGCTTGCCCGCCCAGGTGAAAGCGGGCGATCAAGTCTCTTTCAGCATGACCGGTGATTTGACGGTGAAGCAAACGACCAAACCCGTGACGTGGAACGTGACCTTGAAGTACGACGCTCAGCAACTGTCTGGTTCGGCCACGACGAATATCAAGATGTCGGACTTTGGGGTAGGGCCGATTCAAATCCCACTGTTGTCAACTGAGGACAATGTGAAGTTGGTGTTTGATTTTGTGGCAGTGCCGGCGAGCAGCTGAGAGCGGTGACTTTAGTCACGCCTGCGTTAGCCGAAATGCCTGGAGCAATGGTCGAAGATTGGTGTCCGGCGGCACTTCTGTTGAATTGGGATTAAGCGTAAACTAACCATGTATTCGAAAGAAGCTGAGGAGTAACAGATGAAGAAACGAACCTGGTTCATTATCGGAGTAGTTGCTGTGCTGATTGTGGCGGGCGCGGTCATTGTCACGAACAATCAGAACAACACGGCGCAAGCAGCCGCGCAGGCCAATGTCCAGACCGGCCGGGTGACACGGGCGACACTATTGTCCACCGTGGATTCATCGGGCAGCGTCACGCCTGAATCCAAAGTCACCTTGTCTTTTAGCACAGCGGGCACAGTCGCCAAAGTGAATGTGCAAGTCGGCGCTCATGTCAAGAAGGGCGACGTGTTGGCCGAACTGGATACGAGCAGCCTGGAGCTGCAACTGGCGCAGCAGCGGCAGTCCTTTTTGAGTCAGCAAGCCAGCTACAGTATGACGATCCAGCCGGATCCGAACGCCGTCAAGTCGGCGCAGATCGCATTTAATAATGCGGCGGCCGCTTACAAGCTGGCGCAGCAAAAATATGTTGTTAATGGGGCCAATCAAGTCTTGACGAGTAGTTGTAATAACCTTGATGACGCCAAAAAGACATACGATGATGCGGTGAACGCCTATAACGCGCTGCTGGCAAACTGGCGCGCGGTGGTCAACGGCTCTTATCAGATTTCACCGCAGAAGGCGCAGTTAGATCGCGCCAGGGCGGCGTATGATGTGGCCCTGGCCAATTGCAACATATCTAAGAACACTGCCAACGATAGCAGCGGCGTCCAGTCGGCGGCGGCGCAACTTCAACAGGCGAAGCTAAACCTCGATACCTTAATGACTCCGTCCGCGCTCACTCTCGCGACGGCCAAGGCCCAGTTGGACCAGGCGCGCTTGTCGCTGACGCAAGTTCAACAGCAGCTGGATAACGCTAAGATCGTTGCGCCGTTCAATGGGGTGGTTACCCAGATGACGGCCATCGTCGGCGGAGCCAGTGCGACGATCGTGGAGGCCGATGACGCGCAGCTGAACATCGGCGTGTTGGTGGATGAAACGGAAATCGGGCAGGCGAAGCTCGGGCAAAAGGTGCACGTGACGTTCGATGGTTTGCCCGGGACGACTATCACCGGTACAGTCGGTCGCATTAACCCGGCCGGGACGGTCAGCCAGGGCGTGGTGAATTACCTGGTGAACGTCGATCTGGATCCGACCACGTCAACCCTGCGGCTCGATATGTCGGCGAACGTGCGGATTATTCTTGAGACGCACGCGAATGTGTTAGCCGTACCGGGTGGCTCAATCCGATCGGATGCGCAGGGTTATTACGTGAACGCGGTTGATCAGGCTGGTACCGGGGCGACGCGGATTGATGTGACCACGGGCTTCACGGATGGCGATCTGACTGAAGTGTCGGGCAATCTACAGCCGAATCAGCGTTTGTACATCAGTGCTCCACCAGTCCGACAACAGGGCGGCGGTTTTAACCTGTTCGGCTTGCGGTTGGGTGGCGGGTAGTTAAAGGAGGCATCATGAAGAAGAAGCGAACGTTTATCGTTATCGGTGTGTTGGTGATACTCATCGCTGTTGGCGGGGTCTACTTTGCAACCCGTCAGCCGGCGGCGCAAACCGGAGTTAACCAATTTCTGGCGAATGCGCAGAAGGTTAAGGTAGTCCGTACGAACCTGATGACATCTGTTGATTCTAGTGGGAGCGTTATTCCTGTGGCGAAGCTGCAGCTGTCATTTGGCGCGGCGGGCACGGTGACGGACGTGAAAGTGAAGGTGGGCGATCAGGTCAAGAAGGGCGCGGTGTTGGCGACTCTCGATCCGACCGATCTTCAAGCCAAAGTCGATCAGGCCGAACAGTCCTACCTGATTCAACAGTTGACTTACAGCGCGACGGTTCAACCAGATCCGTCACAAGTCCTGATCGCTCGCACGTCGTATACCAACGCCCTGGCCGCTTCCAATGTGGCACTGAAGGATTACAGCAATCTGGCAGATAAAACGACCGTGCAATGTTCGCAGTTGACGACGGCCAAGGCCGCGCTCGATCGGGCGCAGACGGCTTACGACCGGTTAGCCAACGATCATCAAGCGAAGAACTACCTGAATGGCTCCTGGGGACCTTATCAGTCGGTGGTCAACGGACTCACTGACGCCCAATCAGCCTACGACCTGGCCGTGTCTAACTGCAACGTCACCAAGACCAACCTCAATGACAGCACTGTGCGATCAGCTCAGGCGCAGGTTCAAAGCGCTAAGGCCACTCTGGATAACCTGCTCGCGCCTCGCGCGGAAAAGCAGATTCAGTCTGCGGCGCAGTTGGAACAATCTCGACTGTCCCTTGTACAGGCCCAGCAAGATCTGGCTAATGCCACGCTGACTGCACCGTTTGATGGGGTCATTACGGTTATCAACATCACGGCGGGTAGCGCCAGTGGCTCGGGCGCCGCGTTCGAGATCGCAGATGTGAGTCACTTGCATGTCGATGTGCTGGTCGATGAGACCCAGATTTCGACGGTGAAACCAGGACAAAAAACGCAGATGACGTTGGATGCGTTGCCGGGTATCACGTTGACGGGGCAAGTCGCCGGCAGCGATCCGGCTGGCACGATCAGCCAGGGCGTGGTCAACTACAATGTCCATGTCAATCTCGATCCGACGAATGTGCCTGTGCGTTTGGACATGACGGCCAACGCCTCGATTATTCTTGCGACGCGTGAGAATGTGCTGGCGGTTCCCAGCGCAGCGATTCAAACCGGCGGCTTTGGCGGAAATCGTTTAGGTGGCGCAGGTGGAGTTAGTGGGCAAGGTGGAGTAGGTGCTGGAACTCGTCAAGGTGGCCAAGGCGGAGCTAACGCCCAAAGTGGGCAGACCGTGACGAATACTCAAGGCGTCCAGGGCGGAGCTAACGCCCAAAGTGGGCAGGCCGTGACGAATACTCAAGGCGGGCAGGGCGGTCAACCACGTGTACAGGGTCCCTTTGTGCTCGTGATGCGAAATGGTCAGCCGGTCCAGGTTCAAGTCACAGTGGGTTTGGCCACAGCCGATCTGACGGAAGTCTCCGGTGATTTGCAGGAGGGCGATGAGGTACTTATCATTACGGCAACGCGCCCACAAGGCACTACCCCGGGTGGGGCGGGCGGTTTCCCAGGGGGCGGCGGCGGCTTTGGCGGCGGTGGGCGTCCCTTTGGGGACTAGTGGCTGGACTATTCAGCCGCTCACAAAAAGCAATGGCTTACCTATGAATCAAACACGGCAGGAACCAATATGATTGAAATCGAGAATATTACCAAAGTGTATCGAATGGGTGACATGGAAGTGCGCGCCCTCAACGGCATCACACTTAAGATCGAGGACGGCGAATGGACGGCCATTACGGGACCGTCGGGCTCGGGCAAAAGCACGCTCATGGCCATCCTGGGCTGTTTAGATTCGCCGACGAGCGGCTCTTATCGGTTCGACGGGATCGACGTCGCCAAGATGCGCGATGACGAACTGGCGGCGGTGCGCAACAAGAAGATCGGATTTGTGTTTCAACAGTTCAACTTGCTGGCCCGCACCAGCGCGCTAGAGAACGTCGAGTTGCCCTTGCTGTACTCCAGCATAAACCATCGTCGTGATCGGGCGAAAGCGGCGCTAGAAGCTGTGGGCCTTGGGGATCGAATGAAGCATCATCCGAATGAACTATCAGGTGGGCAGCAGCAGCGGGTGGCGATTGCGCGGGCGCTGGTCACCGAGCCATCGATCATTCTCGCGGACGAGCCGACCGGTAACCTGGATTCGAAAACCAGCGCGGAGATCATGAAGTTGTTTAGCGAGCTGCACAGCACGCGTGGCATTACCGTCATCTTCGTCACGCACGATCCGACGATTGCGGCGAACGCGCACCGTGTCATTCACCTTATGGATGGGGTGGTAGTATGAGACTCAATTTTTCGCAAAATGTCCGTAGTGCTTTGCGTGCGTTGTTGGCGAATAAGCTGCGCTCGGCGTTGACCATGTTGGGCATTGTGATTGGTGTAGGCGCGGTCGTCGCGCTGCTGTCGATCGGGACGGGCGCGCAGGCGTCGATTACCAATCGGATTCAGGGCATTGGCGCCAATCTGATCAC
>JADGQE010000260.1 GCA_017882055.1 Thermoflexales bacterium | reverse complement strand
GGCAAGACGACGCTGTCGGCCGATCCGCATCGCCGGTTGATCGGCGACGACGAGCACGGCTGGGGTGACGACGGCGTATTCAACTTCGAGGGCGGCTGCTATGCTAAAGCGATTAAACTTTCAGCCGAAGCGGAGCCTGAAATCTATTCGACCACCAAACGCTTCGGCACTGTACTGGAAAATGTGGTCATCGATCCGGACACGCGCGCCTTGCTGCTCGATCTGGATACGATCACCGAGAATACGCGCGCGGCCTATCCGATCGACTTCGTCAGCAACGCGGTGATTCCCGGCATCGGCGGTCACCCCAAGAACGTGATGTTCTTGACGGCGGATGCCTTCGGGGTGCTGCCGCCCATTTCGAAACTCGCGCCGGAACAGGCGCTGTATCATTTTCTCAGCGGCTACACCGCCCGACTCGGCGGCACCGAGCGCGGTGTCACCGAGCCGCAGGCCACGTTCAGCACGTGCTTCGGTGCGCCGTTTTTGCCGCTGCACCCAACCGTGTATGCCCGGTTACTCGGCGAAAAGTTAGCGAAACATCAAGCGCAGGTCTGGCTGGTCAATACGGGCTGGAGCGGCGGGCCGTATGGCGTCGGCAGCCGCATGAAGATCGCTTTTACGCGAGCCATGGTGCACGCGGCGTTGAATGGCGAACTCGATAATGTGCCCACCGAAATCGATCCGATCTTCGGCCTCCCGATTCCGATTGCCTGCCCCGGCATCCCGCCTGAAGTGCTCAACCCGCGCAACACGTGGGCTGATCCAGTCCACTACGACCAAAAGGCCCACGAGCTGGCTGCGTTGTTTGTCAAGAACTTTGAGAAATTCAAGGCGCAGGCCAAACCGGAAGTGATTGCGGCGGGACCACGAATTTAGAACTCAGAATTCAGAAGATAGAATCCAGTAGAAAATTCTGTCTTCTGGATTCTATCTTCTATCTTCTTTGTCCATGAACGATTTGACTCTCACTCTCAACGGCCTCTGTCTCGCGTTTGACTTTCGCGCGTTGGTGTTGACCGGGCCACACGCCGAAGACCTGGCGAAGAAAACGAAATGGCCGATCGCGGCCCAGGGCGAAATCAAGCTGGAGCTGGCCGTGGCACTGTTCGATCGACCCTTCATCTTCACGCCGCGATCGATTATCACCGAACGCAATCAAACGTTCGAGTGGCCGCTGCTGCTCGATTGGCTGCCCGACGGCGGCTATCAAATGCCTCGCTCGGAAGTCTTTGGCCTCGATGTGCGCGGGCGCGAGACGCAAATCTTCGCGCGCGACATCGACATCGAAATGTCACCAATCGCAGTGCTGGGCCATGCTACGTGGGTCATGGGCCTGGTCGAGATCGATCCGGCGTCGGCCGATCAGCCGCAGCGGATCGATCGGCCGGAGTGGCCTGATCGGTTTCGCAGGGCGTTGAAGTGTTATCGCGCCGGGCCGAGTGCGGATCTTCAAAAGCTGCTGTAGAATCTCTCCGGCAAAAGTTCTCAGGCACGGATTGATGCGGAACAACGTGGCTAAATTCTTATCCGTGGGCTCCGCGTCATCCGTGTCCAAATGTCTGGTAGAATTACCACATGATCAAAGTAGCCTATCGCGATAAGAAATGGGAAGTACCCGGCCAGATCGCCGTGCGCGATCTGATCATCAAAGTGGGGCTGAGTCCCGAAGCGGTGTTGGCTGTGCGCAAAGGCCAACTGGTGTTGGATTCAGAAGTGCTGGGAGACGATGACGAGATCAAATTGATCGCCGTGATCTCAGGTGGGTGAGTGCCGCTCTATTTCGCCGTCTCACCACCCGGGACCGGGAGGATGAGCGATGGTGCGCTGGAGCGCGGGGGGTGATATGAAATGCCGCAAGTGTAACAAGCCGGCCGTCATCAACCTGCGCCAGCACAAAATGGCTTTGTGCGCGGCACATTTCCTCGATTGGATCCCCGATCAAACGCAGCGCTTCATCAAGAAGTATCAAATGTTCACGCCGCATGACAAAATTCTGGTGGCAGTTTCGGGCGGCAAGGATAGTTTAAGCGTGTGGGACATTTTGCTGCGGCTCGGTTACCAGGCCGATGCGCTGACGATTCAATTGGGTATCGACGAAGGGCTTAATTACTCGGTCGAATCGCATCGCTGCATCGAGAAGCACATACGCGATTTTCATCCGCAGGCGGTGCTGCATACGATCGATGTGAAAGAAATTTACGGCGCATCGATCCCGGAAGTCGCCCTGCGCTCGACGCGTGGGCGCGACAAGCCGTGTTCCGTCTGCGGTCTCGTCAAACGGCACGAGATGAATCGCATTGCGCATGAGTTGGGCTACCAGGTGCTGGTCACCGGCCACAACCTCGACGATGAAGCGGCCGTGTTGTGGGGCAATACGCTCAACTGGCAGATGCAGTATCTGGCGCGGCAAGCGCCGGTGCTGCCGGCCGATCAGCCGGGCCTGGCCCGCAAAGTCAAGCCGCTGTTCCGCTTTTACGAACGTGAGATGGCGGCGTATGCGCTGTTGCGTGGCATCGATTATATTTATGATGAATGTCCGTTTGCCGCGGGCGCGACGAGCTTGCAGTACAAGGAACTGCTCAACCAACTGGAAGCGAATTCGCCCGGCGCGAAGATGCAGTTTTACGTGCGTTTCTTGCAAGCAAAAGAAAAAGGCTTGTTTAATCTGGCCGACGAAGAAGCGCAGACGTTGAATGAATGCGAGCGCTGCGGCCAGCCGACTTCGGCGCAAGGGCTGTGCGCGTTTTGCCGATTGTGGAACAATGATCCATTACCAGAAATTATTCCATTGGAAGTGATTGAAGAACGATGAACCAGGAAAATATTCAAACACACTCGTATCGCTGGTATCCCGTCGTCGTCGCGGTTTTTGTAACGTGCTTGTTGACGGCGAATATCATCGCCGTGAAGCCGGTCCAATTAGGCGGCCTGGTTTTTCCAGCGGCCGTCGTGATCTTTCCAGTCGCTTATATCTTCGGCGATATTCTGACCGAAGTATATGGCTATGCTCGCGCCCGCCAGACGATCTGGATCGGCTTTGCGTGCAATCTGATCGCGGTCGTCGCGATGGTTGTGGGCGGACTGCTGCCGGCCGCCGGATTCTGGCCGAATCAATCGGCCTATGATGCCATCCTGGGTTTTACGCCGAGGCTGTTGATCGCCTCATTTATCGCCTATTTAGCCGGCGAGTTCCTGAATTCGTTCGTGCTGGCGAAGATGAAGGTGATGACGTCGGGCCGCTTTTTGTGGATGCGGACGATCGGTAGCACGTTGATTGGCGAGCTGGCGGATTCAGCTGTGTTCATCACGGTAGCATTCAGCGGCATCTGGCCGCCCGATACGATCTTGACCGGCGTCATCACCCAGTGGCTATTGAAGAGCGGGTACGAAGTCATCGCCACACCCTTGACGTACGTCGTCGTCACTTATCTCAAGCGGGTCGAACAGCTGGACGTCTACGATCGCGGCACCAACTTTACGCCGTTCAAATTCGAAGCTGAATAGAGGCTGAGTATGTCGGACGAGATGTCGAAGGAAGAAATGCTCAGCGACTTGACGCTGCTCGGTCAGAACGTGCGGAAGCCCATTCGCAAACTTGAGACGTTCCCGAACCGGCATCCGGGGCGGCCTTACGTCGTTACGCTGGTCTGCCCTGAGTTTACGTGTCTGTGCGCGGCGACCGGTCAGCCCGACTTCGCGACGATGACGATTCGATACATCCCTGATCAACGTATCGTCGAATCGAAATCGCTGAAGCTGTATCTATGGTCGTTTCGAGACGAAGGTCACTTTCACGAGCACGTGACCAACCTGATTCTGGATGATCTGGTCAAGGCGCTCGATCCGCTGAAGTGCGAAGTAACCGGCGCCTTCAGTGTACGGGGTGGAATCTCGATCACGGTCGATGCGAAGTATGAGCGCGCAGCCCAGCCCGCCTGAGCAAAAACCTGAATCGGGTTTGACTGTAAGACGGTTCGGTGTTAGGGATTAGTCCGATCGGTTGGGCTTTGGGTTTGGGTCCTCGTTTTGCTCATTGACATCGATTTTGATCTGTGGCACAATAACTTTGCCTTGGGATAAAGATTAAGTAATACTGTTCCAACGCCGCTGGAATTAGCCCATCAGCAGCGCGCCTCACATTCTAACTATTGAATACAACAACATCGGTTTTCGACCTGTCCCCAGGGAATGATAGGCCGTCTTGTGATTAGCCCATGCTGCCAATCGAATGGATTGGATCACGATCGGCATGTGTATCCTGTCATTCTGCGCTCATCAAGCGTTCTCCGCATCTGTTCAATTGAACAGGCGGCTGCGTCCCATCTATCCAGGGATGTTGTAAGGGAGGAGGTGATTCGCCTATCCACTGATACGGTTCTCCGGTTGTTGCAGCTGCGTTACTTCAACGAAAGACCAATCTTTTTAGGAGGAGATAACCATGCAGCACAAGAAACAGGTTGTATTGAATTTCCTGGTCGTTGTGGCGATGTTGTTGGCCGCGGTAGGTATCATGCCCGCCAGTGCGTCACTCTCGTCGGTTAAGTCTGACACCTCAACACTCACTGTGCCAGCCCCTGATGACGTGGTGCTGGAACCAACATTGAAGATGAAGTCTCAGCAAGACGGAGAGGGCAAAATTGAAGGCGATCCTCTTCTGCGCGATGAGTGGTTCTATGATCGCCGCACCGCTGGCGATCCGTCTGTGCACTTTACGATGGCGGACGCAGCAACGTTGCGCGCGAAAGCCGCCGATCAAGCTGCAACCATGACGGCCCAGCAGGCTCTTCAACCAACTGCGCCTAATGCTTTTGGCGGCGCGTGGACGGCTGTTGGTCCAAACCCGATGGTTTTGACCGGTCGCGGCGACGCCTCATTCGACGCGATGACGGGCCGCATCGGCGCGTTGGCAATCCGATCGAGCGCGCCCTATACAATGTACCTCGGCGGTGCGCAAGGTGGCGTGTGGACCATGGCCTACCCTTACACCGGTACCTGGACGCCCAAGACCGATCAATTGAGTTCATTAGCGACCGGCGCGATCGCGTTGGCCCCTTCTAATGAGGACATTGTCTATGTAGGCACAGGTGAAGGTGCGCTGTCCGGCGACAGCTACTTCGGCAATGGTGTGTTGAAGTCCACGGACGCTGGCAATACTTTCTCCAAAATCAGCGCCAGCGGTTACTTCACCAACGTGTCGATTTCGAAGATCGTCGTGGACAATGCCGATCCGAACACGCTCTATGCCGGCACGCTGCGCGGACGCGGTGGCGCTCGCCGCACCTCACCGCCGGATGCCTCGCCTTTTGGCGTCTGGAAATCGACTGATGGTGGCATAAACTGGACGCTGGTGTATACGGTTACCACTGATCCGTTGGCTTTCGCCGGCATAACGGACCTCGAGATGGATCCGCAGAACTCCCAGATCGTTTACGCGGCCAGCTTAGGCGTTGGTATTTTCAAGACTGTCGATGGCGGCGCGACCTGGTCTCCGATCATGAATGGCTTCCCACCCACTGCGAACTATTCAGTGGCACCTACCCGCTTTGCGTTGGGCATCAGCCATCCTCCAACAGACGCCTTGGCCACGCTGTATGCCGGGTTTGAATGGTATGACACTTTGGGCGCTCGCCAGCCCTCCGCGGTCTGGAAGTCAACCAATGGCGGCGCAAACTGGTTCGCGACGAATACGGCGGTCATTGGCGATTACTGCGGCTCACAGTGCTGGTACGACAACTTGATCGGTGTAGATCCGATCTCATCGACTGTCGTGTACGCGTTGGGACTGTATAACTACGGCACCGGATCGGGCGGTATTTACCGATCGATGGACGGTGGAGCCAATTGGACGGACCTCGGCTTTAACCTGCACCCGGACTACCATGCCTTTGCTGTTCGCAAGGATGATCCAACCAACATCGTCATGGGCAACGACGGCGGTGCGTGGTTCTCCAGCAGCCGTGGCGGTCGCTTAGCACTGACTGATCCAATAACAGCGACAACCTGGCTTAACTTGAACGG
>JADGQE010000259.1 GCA_017882055.1 Thermoflexales bacterium | reverse complement strand
TAGAGCGGTTTCCGAGTTGATTTACGGTGTCACCCCGAGCATAGCGAGGGGTCTCTACGACAGTGGTAGAGATTCCGCCCATGTCCGGCGCAGTGCGCCAGGCGTCGCTACGCTCGGAATGACACGACCGTAAACGAAACTGGAATTTGCTATAGAGGGAAACATTGTGAAATACCTTGATGAATACCGTGACGCCGAGTTGGTGAAGAAGGGCGTCGCTGAGATTACGCGGATCACCACGCGCCCGTGGTCGATCATGGAAATTTGCGGCGGGCAGACGCACTCGATCATGCGGCACGGCCTCGACGAGTTATTGCCTGATCAGATCGAGCTGATCCACGGCCCCGGTTGTCCGGTCTGCGTTACGCCGCTGGAGTTGATCGATAAAGCCATCGCCATCGCCTCGCGCCGCGACGTGATCTTTACGTCGTTTGGCGACATGCTGCGCGTGCCCGGCTCCGATGAGGACCTGTTTCGCACGCGGGCTGATGGTGGCGATGTGCGCGTTGTCTATTCGCCGCTCGATGCGTTGAAGATTGCCCGGCAAAATCCCGACAAGCAAGTCGTTTTCTTCGCGATCGGCTTTGAGACGACGGCACCCGCCAACGCCATGAGCGTGTGGCAGGCCCGGCAATTGGGCGTCAAGAACTACTCGATTCTGGTGTCGCATGTGTGTGTGCCACCCGCGATGCGAGCGATTTTGTCTTCGCCTTACAATCAAGTGCAGGCCTTCCTGGCGGCGGGTCACGTGTGCGCTGTGATGGGCTACTGGGAATATCCGTCGATTGCCGCAGAGTTCAAAGTTCCCATCGTCGTCACGGGTTTCGAGCCGGTCGATCTGGTGCGCGGTATCTTGATGGCGGTGCAGCAACTCGAAGCAGGCAAGTATGAAGTCGAGAATGCGTATGGCCGCGTGGTGACGCATGACGGCAACCGGGCGGCGCAAGATATTATCAATAAAGTTTTCGAGCCGTGCGATCGAAAGTGGCGCGGCATCGGCGTGATCCCGATGAGCGGTTGGCGGTTGCGCGACGAATTTGCCGACTTCAATGCGGAACTGCGGTTTGACGTGAGCGGCATCGACACGCACGAATCGCCGTTGTGCATCAGCGGCCTCGTCTTGCAGGGCCGCAAGAAACCGAATGAGTGCCCGGCCTTTGGCAAAGAATGCACGCCCGAACATCCGCTGGGTGCGACGATGGTCTCGAGTGAAGGCGCGTGTGCGGCGTACTACCGCTATCGATCTGAAGTGACGGTGAATTCATGAGTGGTGAACCGGTAACGATTCAAGGCGCTGTTTGCCCGCCGCCGCTTCAACATCGCGATCGAATCGTCATGGGGCACGGCAGCGGCGGCAAACTCTCGCATGATTTGATCGCCAAAGCGTTCTTGCCCGCGTTCGATAATCCTGTGCTCCGGGCGGGCGATGATGCAGGCGTCGTTCGGCTTGAAATCTGCACGCGCCTATCGATCAGCACCGACTCGCACGTTGTCTGGCCGCTGTTTTTCCCCGGCGGCGACATCGGCAGGCTGGCCGTCTGCGGCACCGTCAACGATGTGGCGATGATGGGCGCGACGCCGCTCTATCTGGCCGCCGGCTTCATTCTCGAAGAAGGTTTGGAGCTGGCTATCCTTCAGCGTGTGATCGCTTCCATGAAAGAAGCCGCCGCTGAAGCCGGAGTGCAGATCGTTGCGGGGGATACCAAGGTCGTGCAAAAAGGCAAAGCCGATGGCTTGTATATCACGACGACGGGCATCGGCTCTGTATTGGATGGAGTCGATATCGGCGGCGCGCTGGCGCAGCCCGGCGATGTGGTGATTCTCTCCGGTCCAATCGGCGATCACGGCATCGCGGTATTGAGTGCGCGCGGCGAGTTGGGTTTTGAGGCCGAGGTGCAAAGTGACATCGCGCCGCTGAATCATTTGATCGCGGCCATGCTGGAGGCCGGTGAGCAGATTCACGTGCTGCGTGATCCGACGCGCGGCGGCGTGGCAACGACGCTGAATGAAATTGCCCGGCAATCACAGGTTGGCATCGTACTGCGTGAATCCGCTATTCCGGTTCGGCCGGCGGTGCAGGCCGCGTGCGAGATGCTGGGCTTCGATCCGATGTATGTTGCTAACGAGGGCAAGCTCATTGCCATCGTCGGGCGCGAGGAAGCCGATCAAGTCTTGCGCGTCATGCGGCAAACTCGTTATGGCGAAGAGAGTGTCCTCATCGGCGAGGTGTTGGCGGGGCCGAAAGGCCGCGTGTTGATGAAGACGGCGATCGGCAGCAGCCGCATCGTCGATGTGTTGATGGGTGAGATGCTGCCGCGAATCTGCTGAACGATAGCCGAGGAAACGTAGACCCTTCCGGTTTTTATGATCGGAAGGGCCTTTTTGTGATCGATCAGCCGGCGGACTTCAGCCAAAGCGTAAAGGCTGCGCCCAGACCCGGCTCGCTTTCGACCACGATCCGTCCAGCCATTCGCTCGATGATTTCGTTGCAAATGGCTAAACCCAGACCGGTGCCCGGCGCGCCGGTTTGGCGGGCCGCCTCACCTCGATAGAATCGCTCGAAGAGATGCAGTCTATCCTGAGCGGTGATACCCGGCCCGGTATCGCGGATGGTGATCGTGTCCCATTCCGAATCATCGCGCGGATCGTGCTGCGTAGCGGTAATGATCGTAATGGTGCCATCGCGCGGGGTGTAGTTGATGGCGTTGCTCATCAGGTTGGATATGACTTGCCCTAGCATACCCGGATCGGCCAGTGCATCCGGCAAGCTGGACGCGGGTTGATAGTCGAATGATAGGTCGTGCGCGGCGGCCAGCGCCATTCGATCGTCGATCATTTGCGCGAGAAGCGGGTTGAGATTGATCGGGCCAAGCCGGATTTGCGCCGCGCCCAGATCGAGCCGAGAAATGTCCAGCAGGTCCTCAATCAGGTTTTCCAGGCGTTGTGCTTCACGGCGCAGCGTCTGCAGGTATTGATCGCGTTTCTCGGGCTTACCGCGATCGAGCAGACTGAGATAGAGTTTGACATTGGCCAGCGGTGTGCGAAATTCGTGGCTGACGTTGGACACGAATTGGTCTTTAAGACGGTCGAGTTCTTTTTGGCGGGTGATGTCGCGCTGAATGCCGACATAGCCGCTGATTTGGCGATCGGCGTCGAGCAGCGGCGCGATGGTTAGCGCGGTGTCGTAGAACGAACCGTTTTTGTGCCGGTTGATCAATTCGCCATGCCATACTTCGCCGCGTTGAATGGCATTCCACATTTGAGCGTATACTTCGCGCGGCGCAAGTCCGCTTTGCCACATGTTCGGGTTTTGCCCCAGGGTTTCCGCGGCGGTATAGCCCGTGAGCTGTTCCATGGCGCGATTGACGTATTCGATGCGGCCGGCCCGATCGGTGCATAACACGCCTTCGCCGGCTGTGTCGAGAATGGCCTGGGTGCGCCGCCGCTCGCGATCGAGCTCGGCCGTGCGCTCCATCACGCGCTGTTCCAATACTGTCGCGTAGCGCCGAATGGCTTTGGACAGCCGTGCGTTTTCGATCGCGATGGCCGCCTGATTGGCAAAAGCCGCCACGGTTTCGCCAATCGCGTCAGCGTAGATATTGACGGTTCGGCTGTCGACGTTCAATATGCCGAGCAGCCGATTTTTGACGCTCAGCCAGACGCCGACTCGCGATCGAATGAATTCAAAGCCAGGCACTATTTGCCAGCGGCTGTCGACCCGGGTATCGGGGATCACGTTGACTTTCTGTTGCCCCCAGCGTTCACGAATCGAAGGCCCGGTAACATACTGAGTGGAATACATACTTCGTTCGGGATCAGGGAAACCGCGCTGGGCGGCCAGGTAAACTTGATTGCTTTCGTCGAACAGTTCGATTGAACAGCAATCGTACTTCACGACTTCGCCCAGTAAATCGAAGATGCGCTGGAATACGTCGTCGAGATCCATCTCAGCAGTGACCAACGCGCCCACGGCTTGCAACGTGCGAGCCAGCGCTAACTGGCTGCGCTCGGCTTCGATCAGTCGCACATTTTCAAAAGCGATCGCGGCCTGCTGGGCAATCGCCTGGCCAAGTTCGGTTTCGGCGCTGGTAAATTCGCGCCGCCGCCGGCTTTCCCGCAACTCCGCATAACCAAAGATCGTCTTCTTCGCAATCAGCGGAATCGCCAGAATCGATTTGCATTCATACTGGAGCATGTGATCGCGGACCGAATCCGGGGTTTCCGGATCGTCAACTTGGATGACCAGCGTTTGATCACCGATCAACCAGCGCGTGTAATCATTGGCATCCGTCGTTCCCAGATCAGACACGCGTTCCGGCACGGAAGCATCTGGGCCATAGGATTCGGCCACCACCGTCGTCACTTTGGCGGCTGGATTCCAATAACTGATATAAGCGCTGGTGACATCGATGGCGCGGCACATCTGCTCGGCAAGGTGATTCAACATCGTCGGGAGATCGAGGCTGGAAGAGATGGCGTTGCTGGCCGCGAGCAGGGCAGTCTGCTGCGTTAACCGGCGCCGGGCTTCTTCAAATAGACGCGCATTTTGAATGGCGATGGCGGCTTGATTGGCAAAAGCTTGCAGATGCTCGGCTTGCCTCGGCGTGAAGAAATCAGGTTTTTCACTGACCAGGTTAAGGAAACCGACGACTTTAGCCTGAAGGCGGATCGGCGCGCCGACGTAGCTGCGTACCCAGCGCGTGGCGGGTATATCGATCCATTGCGGAAACAGTCGCGTGTCCGGTATGCAAAGTGATTTGCCGGTTTCCATCTGCTGGCGTAGATTGGGCGTTTCATTAACACGCAGCGCAAACGAAGTGTCTGCCCATTCGGCCAGGCCGCGTTCGGCATAGCCGCGCGATCGGACCGCCCGGGCCACACCACCTTCCACCAACATGATCAGGGCCGCATCATGCGCGACGACACGCCCGACATTGGCCAGGATGTGATCGAGGAGTTCGTCGTAATTGAGGGTGCTGTTGAGGGCCTCGGCCGTATCGCGCAGCGCTTCGGCCAGAGTGCGCTGTTCGCGCTCGGCCTCCTCGGCGTGCTGGCGATCGGTGACGTCGGTCATGATGCCTTGCCGAAAGAAGCGTTGTTGGACATTGTTGCCGGCAATCGTCGCTTCGTCGCGAATCCACACGCTGCGGCCATCACGCGCGGCCAGGCGATATTCCAAACGCAGTGGTTCGCCGGTTTGATGACTGTGGCGCATGGCGGCCAGTACTCGCTCACGATCGTCCGGGTGCAGTTGCTTGAGCCACACGGTGGGATCGGCCAACCATGCGGCGGGCGTGAAGCCGAGGATGGCTTCGATCTGCGGGCTGACATAGACGGAGCTGCCGGTCTCGTCAAGCCCGGCGATATAAGTGATGGCTGGCACGCGCTCGACGATAGCACGGTACTGCGTTTCGCTCTGGCGGCGTGCGTCCTCGGATCGTTTGAGTTCATTGACGGAACGACTGATGAGCCAGTACAGCAGTGTGCCCGTAACCAGGACAAAGAGCCAGCCTTTGATGGTAGCTAGCTGAGTCATGATGGCGGGATCATTATTTGCTAAGACTTTCACGGCATAATCCGTTGCGAGGATCCATATGCCGGAAAATACCATGTAGAATATGGTGATTCCGAGTGCGCCTAATTTTCGTTTTGGCGGTTGTGGCGATACCGGCGTGGCACGCATAATCAGTCTTCCTTGCGCGTCGGCTTTGAACCGTTGCGCAATCTATGGGATAATGGCGCGCGCAAGACATTTCGGTGGAAACAGATCTGGTGCTGCCTGACTCCGGGTGCGAAAGCGCAATCAGGTAACCTTGACGCACACCCTTATGCTTAGAGCAGTTTCCAAGTTGATTTATGGGTGCGCGTCACGGGAGCACTGCACCGCATGTGTTGCGAGCGCCTTTTGCGACGCCTGGCGGCCCACCAGCGCAAAGCGCTGGGCATGGGCAGCAATCTCAGCCTCGATTAGACGGAGATTGCTTCGTCGCGAATCCACACGCTGCGGCCATCACGCGCGGCCAGGCGATATTCCAAACGCAGTGGTTCGCCGGTTTGAT